>CAOJPS010000111.1 GCA_948441255.1 uncultured Eubacteriaceae bacterium
CTCAAACTCCACAAACTTTTTGAAAAAAGTTTGACAAAAACTTTTGTGCGAAACTGCGTTTCGCTGAGTTTTACTGTAATTTTTCGTCGAACTCACGTTTATTAGTATTTTGAAAGATTGCCTTAAACTTTTTTTGAATTTTTATTTTGAAAATAAAAAAATGTGTTGACTTTTTTATTATACTTTGATAGAATATCTTTAAATTAGATTTTGCGCAGCTTTTGATGAGTTTTGATACATAGTCTGATTTATATTAAATGCTAAGATTGGGACAAGAATTTGGTTTGTTGAATTTCAGAGAGTTGCTGTTTTTGGTGCGAAGCAATAATTTATAATCAAATTTATCACCCATGAGCTATTTCTCTGAAATCCAGTAAGAGGAATCGGTAAGCTCCGTTATAGGCTAAGGTTTTTTTGAACCTGCTGAGAATTCATTTGAATTGAATTAGGGTGGTAACACGTGTATATCCTCGTCCCTTAAAGCTTTTTGCGGGACGAGGTTTTTTGATGGAAAGAGGGAATGCTGTGGATAGACATATTTTATCTATTTTAGTTGAAAATCAAGCCGGTGTTTTGAGCCGTGTTACGGGTCTTTTCTCAAGAAGGGGATATAATATTGACAGCTTGAGTGTTGGTGTTACAGAGGCTCCTGATAAATCCCGTATTACAGTTGTGGTTTATTGTGATGATATTGACCAAATTATTAAACAGGTTCAAAAACTGGTGGATGTTGTACGTGTGGTTGAGCTTAACGCTAAAAGAGCTGTTTTTAGAGAAATAGCTTTGGTTAAAGTTAATACTCAAATGGAAACAAGAGCGGACATTATTAATATTGTTGACATTTTTAGAGCGAATATTATTGATGTCGCTACAGAATCTTTGACTATTGAGATTACTGGTGATGAAGATAAGATTAAGGCCTTTACGGACCTTATGGAGCCTTTCGGCGTTAAGGAAATTGTTCGTACGGGACTTACTGCTTTATGCAGAGGAAATAACCCTATTAAAAACGTTAAGTCTTAAAGTTAAGTTCTTTTTTTAGTGGATTGATTATAGGCAATGCCACGCAATTATGATTTTATAGATTTTGACGATATTTTCCATTGCCGCGTCAAAGTCTCTTATCATAGGCTCTGACTATGATTGCGAGCCTTTTCCTTGTACTGAAAAATATCCTCTAAAATCTATTTTATCGAATTATGCGGTATTGCCTATAAAATTCGCGAGGGTTAATGATTATAAATTATAAATTTTTTATTATTTTAGGAGGAATTTTGAAATGGCAAAATTATTTTATCAGGATGATTGTAATTTGGGTTTGTTAAAGGGTAAAACAGTGGCTATTATAGGTTATGGCAGTCAGGGTCACGCTCACGCTCTTAATTTGCACGAGTCTGGTGTTGATGTTATTGTCGGGCTTTATGAGGGAAGTAAATCCTGGGCTAAAGCTGAAGAAGCCGGTCTTAAGGTTGCTACTGCCGCTGACGCCGCTAAAGCCGCTGATGTTATTATGATTCTTATTAATGATGAAAAACAGGCTAACCTTTATAAAGAAAGTATTGAACCTAATCTTACAGCCGGAAAATATCTCGCTTTCGCTCACGGTTTTAATATTCACTTTGGTCAGATTATACCTCCTGCTGATGTAAATGTATTTATGATTGCTCCAAAAGGTCCTGGTCACACTGTTAGAAGTCAGTATCAGGAAGGTAAGGGCGTGCCTTGTCTTATCGCTGTTTATCAAGACCCTTCAGGAGATACTCACGATATTGGTTTGGCATATGCCGCTGGTATAGGCGGTTCTAGAGCCGGCGTTTTGGAAACTACTTTCAGAGAAGAAACTGAAACAGATTTGTTTGGTGAACAGGCTGTTCTTTGCGGCGGTGTTTCTGAACTTATGAAATGCGGTTTTGAGGTTTTGGTTGAAGCGGGATATGAGCCTGAAAGCGCTTATTTTGAATGTTTCCACGAAATGAAGCTTATTGTTGACCTTTGCAATCAAGGCGGTCTTTCATATATGAGATATTCTATTTCTGATACCGCTGAATATGGCGATTATCAGGTTGGCAAGAGAATAATTACTGAAGAAACAAAGAAAGAAATGAAAAAAGTTCTTAAAGAAATTCAGAATGGTACTTTCGCGAGAAATTGGATACTTGAAAATAGAATTGGAAGAACCAACTTTAACGCTACAAGAAGAATGGAAGCGGAGCATCCTATGGAAAAGGTTGGTAAGGAACTTAGAAAAATGATGAGCTGGACTACTAAATAATTGTTTCTTGATTATTTGTCTGCGGAGTTGAGTTTTAGTTTTTGTTGATTATGGGGAAACGCTGATAAATATAAAGTTATAGTCAAATCAGCGTTTCCTTATTATTATTATTATTAAAATGGGAACGCGCTTCTGTTTTAGGTTATATTAATGTAGTTAAAGAAAGAGGCTTGCTGTGAAAAATTATGATAACTTTTTTCTTCCTGTTGAAAATATGGAAGAAGCTAAGCAATATTATGGAAATGTATTAGGTTTGAAAATGAAGTTTGATTTTTCGGACAAGGGTATGGTTGCTTATAATATCGGAGATGAGGAGCCTGCTGTTATTTTAAAAGATAAAAACAAATTTAAGAATTTGAAACCGACTATATGGTTTGAGGTTGCCGACGTTATGGCGGAATATGAGAAAATGAAAGAAAAAGGAATTGTTTTTTTATCGGAGCCTTTTAAAATAAATACAGGTTATGCCGCTGAGTTTGAAGACCCTTTTGGAAACAGGCTTGGAATAACTGATTATAGTGAAAGAACTTAAAAAGAAGTAAAAAAATTTATTTTACCGTTATTCAAGTTCTTTCACTATATTTGAAATAGGATATCCGTGATAATAGCGGTTTTAGCTGGTGAATAGTTTCTGTAATTGTAAATATTGTATTTTAAATTGTAAAGGGGTGAGAACATGAGAACAAAAATAGCGATTTTTGATTCGACACTTAGAGATGGCGCTCAGGGAGAGGGAATTTCTTTTTCTGTTGAGGATAAAATAAAAATAGTTAAAACACTTGACCAGCTGGGCGTTAGCTATATTGAGGCAGGAAATCCAGGTTCTAACCCAAAAGATTTGGAGTTTTTTGATAGAGTAAAAAACATTAAACTGAATAATTCTAAAATTGTTGCTTTTGGAAGTACGAGAAGATGTAATATTTCTGTTGAAGAAGATAAAAATATTCAGTCTCTTGTCAGCGCTGGCGTGGATGCTGTTGCTATATTTGGGAAAAGCTGGGATTTTCACGTTACTGATATTATTCATACAACTTTGGACGAGAATTTGAAAATGATTGGTGAAACTATCGCTTATTTTAAAAATCTTGGCAAGGAAGTTATTTTTGACGCTGAACATTTTTTTGATGGATATAAAAATAATAAAGAATATGCCTTTAAAGCATTGGAGGCGGCTGTCTCGGCAGGCGCTGACTGTATTGCGCTGTGTGATACAAACGGCGGCTGTTTTCCTAATGAAATATTTGATATAACTAAAATTGTCTGTGAGAAATTTGATACCGCTGTTGGCATTCATTGTCACAATGACTGCGATATGGCTTCGGGTAACGCTGTTATGGCCGTTTTGGCGGGCGCTGTGAGTGTTCAGGGTACTTTTACGGGATTTGGGGAAAGATGCGGAAATACACCTTTGTCTACTGTTATAGCTAATTTGCAGGCTAAAAGAGGTTATTATTGTATTCCTGACGAAAATATCGCGAACCTCACTCACACGGCAAGAAAAATTTCTGAAATAGCGAATTTTAAACTGAGTGATATTATGCCTTATGTCGGAAAATGCGCTTTCGCCCATAAAGGCGGTATGCACATTGACGGAGTGAGCAAGGCTTCTCACAGTTTTGAACATATTGACCCGACTGTTGTGGGAAATGAGAGAAAATTTCTTACAAGTGAAGTTGCTGGAAGAAGTACTATTTTATCTATGATTCAAAAAATAGTGCCTAACATTGAAAAAAATTCTCCTGAAACTGATTTAGTAATTAAAAAACTTAAAGAGTATGAATATAATGGTTATCAGTTTGAGGGAGCCGAGGGAAGTTTTGAATTGCTGATAAGAAAAACTCTTGGCAAATATAAACCGTTTTTTGAATTGGTTAATTTTAAAACTATTGGTGAACAGCCTTATTATGAAGGGGTTAGCGCTTCAGCCGTTATTAAGATAATTGTAGACGGAAAAACTGAGATTACGGCGGCGGAGGGAAGCGGTCCTGTTAATGCTCTTGATAAGGCTTTGCGCAAGGCTTTGGAAGTGTTTTATCCCGCTCTCTCGGAAGTTCATCTTACAGATTATAAGGTTAGAGTTCTTGATAGTAAAACCGCTACCGCTTCTAAAGTGCGTGTATTGATTGAATCAAGCGATGGAGGCGACAACTGGTCGACTGTTGGGGTTTCAAACGATATTATTGAGGCAAGCTGGATTGCTCTTGTGGATTCTATTGAATATAAACTTATTAAAGACATTGAGTCTAAATTTAAAACGTATTTATAATGTTTTAAAAAAATATTTTTTGTAATAAAAAAGAAAAATTTATGTCTAAAAAGGCATTAAATTTACATTTGGGAGGAAATGTTTATGTTTTGTAAAAATTGTGGAAGTGAAGTTTCGGAAAATGCCGCTGTCTGTATGAAGTGTGGATTTTCGGTGAACGATGGTGAAAATTACTGCCGTAACTGCGGACAGAAAATTACACCAGGAGCGGCTGTTTGTGTTAATTGCGGAACAGCTGTTAAAAATATTGTTTCATCAGAACAAAAGTCAAGAGTGGCAGCGGGGCTTTTGGGTATTTTTCTTGGAGCTTGGGGCGTTCATAATTTTTATCTCGGATATCAGAATAAAGCTGTTATACAGCTTGTGGTTGGAGTTGTTGGACTTTTCTTGACTTGTGGAATTGCTACTACAGGAATTGCCATTTGGGGATTAGTGGAAGGTATTATGATTTTGACGGGAAGTATCAATGTTGATGGAAAAGGCGTTCCGTTAAAAGATTGAGATTGATGATAAATCTGAAAAATGATTTTAAATTGTATATATTTATTTGTACTGTATTTGTACTTTACATTTTTTTAAAGGAACTGTTTTTTGACGGTATGTGTCCTTTTTTATATATATTTGGATTTCCTTGTGCTGGATGTAAAATAACAAGAGCGTTTTTGCTTTTGCTGAATTTTGAATTTTTGAAATCTTTGAATATGCATCCTTTCGCAATGATTTTTATGGTGTATTTTCTGTCTTTCATTTTTTGCAGATACTTTCGGGGAAAGGATTTTAAGTTTTTTATTCCGTCGGCTGTTGTTTTATCAATATTTTACCTTTGTTTTTATATTGTAAGGTTGTTTGCCTGGGAAATTTGATTTGGATAACAGACCTCCTCGGAAACTAACCAAAATGTCATATAAGCACATCTTTTTCCGATATGCTTTATTAAATTTTCTTGAAATACCACTGCGAGTATACCTGCGAAAATTTAATTTTGCCTATCAAAAAAATCCACGCTTATCTGTCAATTTATTAGTTTCCTAGGAAGTCTAACAGATATTTTTATAAAAATTGTGATTAACTCAAGGAGGAAAAATTATGGGTATGACTATGACTCAAAAAATTTTAGCGGCTCACGCTGGACTTGAAACGGTTAAGGCGGGTCAGCTTATTGAGGCTAAGCTTGATATTGTTCATGGAAATGATGTTACAACTCCTGTTGCTGTTAAGGAGTTTAATAAAATAGGAGTTAAAGAGGTTTTTGACAAAAAGAAAGTTACTATTGTTCCTGACCATTTTACACCTAATAAAGATATTAAATCGGCGGAACACTGTAAAATTGTTAGAGAATTTGCTAATGAAAAGGGTGTTGAAAATTATTTTGAAGTGGGACAAATGGGTATTGAACATTGTCTTTTGCCGGAAGCTGGCCTTGTTGTTCCTGGTGATGTTGTTATAGGAGCAGATTCTCATACTTGTACTTATGGCGCTTTGGGTGCTTTCTCAACGGGTGTTGGAAGTACGGATATGGCTGTAGGTATGGCGAGAGGCGTGGCTTGGTTTAAAGTGCCTTCCGCTTTGAAATTTGTTCTTAAAAATAAACCGGCTAAATGGGTGAGCGGTAAAGATATTATCTTGCATATTATTGGTATGATTGGCGTTGATGGCGCTTTGTATAAGTCTATGGAGTTTGTCGGCGACGGGCTTAAGTATTTGTCTATGGACGATAGATTTACTATTGCTAATATGGCTATTGAGGCTGGCGGAAAAAATGGTATTTTTCCCGTTGATGAAAAAACTATTGAGTATGTTAAGGAACATTCTGATAAAGAATATACTGTTTTTGAAGCTGATGATGACGCTGAGTATGATGGGGTTTATGAGATTGATTTATCTTCTTTAAGACCTACTGTCGCTTTCCCTCATCTTCCTGAAAATACAAAAACTATTGACGAGGTTGGCGACGTTGATATTGACCAGGTTGTAATAGGTTCTTGTACTAATGGAAGAATGGACGATTTGAGAATAGCCGCTGAAATTCTTAAGGGTAAAAAAGTTAATCCTAAACTTAGAGTTATTATTTTGCCTGGTACTCAAAATATTTATTTGCAGTGTATTGACGAGGGTATAGCCAAAATTTTTGTGGAATCGGGCTGTGTGTTCTCAACTCCTACTTGCGGACCTTGTCTTGGAGGACATATGGGTATTCTTGCTAAAGGTGAGAGGGCCCTGTCTACTACTAATCGTAATTTTATTGGACGTATGGGTCACCCTGAATCAGAGGTTTACCTTTGCAGTCCTGCTGTTGCTGCCGCTTCAGCTATTACAGGCAGGATTACTAGTCCTGAGAATATTTAAATTGGGAGGTTTTGATAATGAAAGCAAACGGTACTGTTTTTAAATATGGTGATAACATTGATACTGACGTTATTATTCCAGCAAGATATTTGAACTCTTCTGACCCTAAAGAATTGGCTAAGCATTGTATGGAAGACGCTATACATTCTACAGTTAATTTTGTCGATAATGTTAAAGATGGAGATATTATGGTTGCTGAAAAGAATTTTGGCTGTGGGTCCTCAAGAGAGCACGCTCCTATTGCTATTAAAGCAAGCGGTATTTCTTGTGTTATAGCTAAAACCTTTGCCAGAATTTTTTACAGAAACGCTATTAATATTGGACTTCCTATACTTGAGTGTGAGGAAGCCGCTGATGATATTGATATGGGTGATAATGTTGAGGTGGATTTTGATACTGGCGTTATTACAAATATAACTAAAAATAAGACTTATCAGGCAGAGCCTTTCCCTCCGTTTATGCAGGATATGATGGCCGCTGGAGGTCTTATTGAACAAACTAAAGTTAAACTTGGTTTAAAATAATGTTTTTTTCTGCGAAACGTAGTTTCGCGCGAAATTTCTTTGCTTCTTTCTTTTTAAAGAAAGAAGTGGAGTTTGAGGTGAAACCTCAAGGTTTTAATAAATATTTGAAAAGGTGGAATTGAAATGAATTATAAAATAGCTGTTGTTGCCGGGGACGGTATCGGTCCTGAGGTTATGGAACAGAATATTCTTGTTCTTAATGAAATTGGCAAAAAATTTGGTCATACTTTTGAGTATACTCACGTTTTGGGCGGAGGCTGCGCTATTGATAAGTTTGGTGAACCTTTGCCCCAGGAAACAATTGACGTGTGCAAAGCGAGTGATTCTGTTCTTTTGGGTGCTGTTGGAGGCTGGCAGTGGGATACACTTCCAGGAGATAAACGCCCGGAAAGAGCTTTGCTGGGTCTTAGAGGAGCTTTGGGACTTTATGCTAATTTAAGACCGGCAACTTTGCACGACGCTTTGAAAGACGCTTGCCCGCTTAAACCGGAATTGGTTAAAAACGGCGTTGATATTATGGTGGTTAGAGAGCTTACCGGCGGTATGTATTTTGGCGAAAAGGGCAGAAAACAAACCGATATGGGTGAGGCTGCTTATGATGTTGAGCAGTATTCTGAAAAGGAAGTTGAGAGAATTACAAGAAAAGCTTTTGAAATAGCGAGAAAGAGAAATAAACACGTTACTAATGTTGACAAACAAAATGTTCTTGAATCTTCAAGATTGTGGAGAAGTGTTGTTCTTGAAGTGGCTAAAGACTATCCCGATGTTGAACTTGACCATTTGTATGTTGATAACGCTTCTATGCAGCTTATTATGCGTCCAACTACTTTTGACGTTATTGTTACAGGAAATATTTTTGGGGATATTCTTTCTGATGAGGCGAGCCAGATGACTGGTTCTATTGGTATGCTTCCTTCGGCAAGTCTTGGAGAGGGCAGTCTTGGTATGTATGAGCCTGTTCACGGTTCCGCGCCTGATATTGCCGGAAAAGATATCGCTAACCCTATCGCTACTATTCTCTCTGGCGCTATGATGCTTAAATATAGCTTTGGTCTTCTTGACGAGGCTAAATGTATTGAGGACGCCGTTACTAAAGTTCTTGATGATGGATACAGAACAGGTGATATTATGAGTGACGGTATGAAGCAGGTTGGCTGTAAAGAAATGGGTAAACTGATTATTGAGAGACTTTAGGCGATATTTTGCTGTTTGTTCGCCGCGGTAAGCGGTTTGTCTGGAGGCAATGATGATGAAAAGACTGATGAGTTTAGTTTTTATGGCTTTAGCTTTTGCTGTGTGTATGACATCTGTTAGCCCTATAAATTGTTTAGCTTATACAAATATGAAAAGTCTGGTGTATAACGCTGAAGCGGATAAATTTATAACAAATTGGGGAAAGCCTGAAGGCGAAAATGAAATGTCACAAGATGATTTTCAAAGGTTATATACTAATCGTCCTTTTAATAATAATTTCAGAAATATGATAATAACAGATGAGTTTAAATATATAAACGATATACCTATGGTAAAAGTGAGAGACGTTATAGAAGCTATGGGAGGAAAAGCTGAATATAATGGTACAACAAAGATTATAAAAGCTGTTTTGAGCAATCCCAGAG
>CAOJPS010000112.1 GCA_948441255.1 uncultured Eubacteriaceae bacterium
AGGTTTGGAACCTTTTTGCGAAAGAAAAAGGTTCCAATTAAATATAAATTTCATCAACCTCACATTAATATAAACAGTATAAATAAATTTAAAAAGTCATATAATTTTTTAAAGGGAGGTATTAAAATGAAACTCAAAAAAAATTCCCCCATACAAGCGTTAAAAGTAAATTTAACAGCCGCTTTAGAACTGCCTGAAGAAGTAATGCTAAATCTTCCTTTAATAACAATAACAGGGAAAAATAATATGTTAATAGAAAATTATAAAAACATAATTGAATACAGTCAAAAAAAAATAAGAGTGTCAACATCAGCAGGAATAATTTCAATAGATGGAACAATGCTTCTTTTAAAAGAATTAACAAAAGACTCAATTATTATAACAGGAACAATCTCCGCTTTCACATTTACATAAAAAGAATTACCTTTGTTAAGAACTAAAAATTTTACGCTAAGGAAATACCGACAAATTATTTTTATTTTCTCTTTGTGCGGTGTTTCCATAAAATTTAATTATTTTTGTTGTAGGTGATAAAATATGCTTTCAATACTATGGAATTATTTGCGCGGTTATGTTATTATAGAGGTGAAAGGTTTTTCAATAGAGCGTTTTTTAAATCTGACCTCAAAAAAAGGCATCTTTATATGGGATTTGAAAGAAACATCAAAAGGCGCGGAAATGAAAATATCCGTAAAAAATTTCAAAAAATTAAAATCCTGTTCAAAAAAAGCACAGTGCCATATAAAAATAAAAAATCGATTTGGATGTCCATTTGTTATAAATAATATGAAAAAAAGACATCTTTACATACTGGGAACAATTATATTTATAATTTTATTATATACCCTTTCTTCCTTTGTATGGCTCATAGAAATACACGGAAACTCACGGCTTAAAACAAAAGATATTTTAAAATTTTGTGAAACAAAAGGATTTGCTGTAGGTTCATATAAAAATTCTATAGACGCCGCCGTCTTAAAAAAAGATTTAAAAAACGAATTTCCTGAAATCTCGTGGATTTCGATAGAATTAAAAGGAACAAAAGCCACAATACAATTAAGAGAAACTCTTTCTCCAATAAATCCCGTCGATATTTCAGAGCCCTGTAATATAATCGCCAAAAACAACGGAATAATAGAATCAATAATAACAAAAAAAGGAACTCCTCTTGTAAAAAAAGGAGATGTTGTGTCAAAAGGAGATACACTTGTTTCAGGCGAACTTCTCATAAAAGAGGATGAAACGGGAATTATAAAAAAAAGAACTCACTCTTTTGCCGATATAAAAGCTCGGCTAACTCATAAAATATCAGTTTCTGTTCCTTTCAAATATACTGAAAAAATATATTCAGGAAATGAACAAAATTCATACAGTATAAACCTTTTTGATAAAAATATTACACTGTATAATCCGTCAATAAAATACGAAAACTATGATTCATTTAACTCTTTAAATCAAATAAGTGTAACAGACGATTATCCGCTTCCAATAATATTTGTAAAAAATATACATAAAGAGTTTTATTATAAAGCAAAAAAACGTACTTTTGAAGAAGCCAAAAAAAAGGGTGAATCTCTTATAAATGAAAAAATAATTCAGGAATTTGACTTTAGCACCGATATAATAAATAAAACATTTGAATATCAAAAAAATGAAAATGAACTAATAGTAACGGCAACCGTTTATGTTATAGAAAATATAGGAGAAGAACAAAAAATAAACAGCGATGAAGGGAGAGCTTTAATTGAAACACCAGAAAATGCAGATAGATAACGAATTTATTTCTGAAGTATTCGGAAAATTTGACGAAAACATAAAAAAACTTGAAAACTCATTTTCCGTAACAATAGTAAATAGAGATGACAACATAATAATATCCGGTGATGAAAATAATGTCAATACAGCCAGTAAAGTTATTTCAGCAATAGTCTTATCAGCAAACAGAGGAGAAATAATAGACGAACAAAAAATAAACTATTATATTTCTGAGTTAAAAGAAAAAACACTGGAAGAAATAGAAAAAATAAACGACGATTTCGTATGTATGAGCATTTCAGGACGTCCTGTAAAGCCAAAAACTCTAGGACAAAAAGTTTATACTGATAAAATAAAAAATAACACTATAATTTTTGGTATAGGCCCTGCCGGAACAGGCAAAACATATCTCGCGATGGCGGCAGCCATACACGCTTTTAAGAACAATGATGTAAACCGAATAATTTTAACCCGGCCGGCAATAGAAGCCGGAGAGAATTTAGGATTTCTCCCCGGAGATATGCAGCAAAAGGTCGACCCCTATTTAAGACCGCTTTATGACGCTTTGTATGAGATAATGGGAGCCGACCAATTTCAAAAAAACGTTGAGAAAGGAGCTATAGAAGTAGCCCCTCTCGCCTATATGAGAGGACGAACTCTTGATAATTCTTTCATAGTTCTTGACGAGGCGCAAAATACAACTCCAGAACAAATGAAAATGTTTTTAACAAGAATAGGTTTTGGCTCAAAAGCTGTAATAACAGGCGATATTACTCAAATAGACCTCCCCGGCGGCAAACGTTCTGGTCTTATAGAATCAACAAAAATTTTAAAAGGGATAGATGGAATAGAAATAGTCACACTAACAAATAAAGATGTTGTCCGACATCCTCTTGTTCAAAAAATAATAAACGCATACGAAGTCTATGAGCAAAAAAAAGAAAAATCATCAAAACAAAAAAAATAAAACATTTATCAATTTAACAGAAGAAGGGATATTGTGAAAAAACTCAGCATAAAAAAGACCTCTGTTCTTAACGCAGTTCTTATATTTCTGGCATTTACGCTTACAATGCTCTGCTCAACGGCAAAATACTATAATTCGGCCACAAAAGATTTGGTAGTAGGCTCAGTAAGTCCACAGAAATTTGTGGCAAAAGAAGAAATAATAAATGAAATAGCTACCCAAAGAAACATAGATAAAGCTGTTTCAGAACTTTCACCACTATATACAAAAGACTCAGCAATACAAATTAAAGTCATAGAAGAAATAAACTCGTTTTTCGATTATATTCGCTCAAATTCAGAAAATATAAAAAACAGGCTTTCTCAGTCTGACCAGCGTTCTGATAATAATAGTGATGATTCTTCCGAGCTTTCATCAAAAATATATTTGTCATCAAATCAGACATATATTCTTTCATCTATGGGAAACAATGATTTTATAACGTTCAAAGATATTGTTTTAAAAACAGCGAATTCCGCTTTAGAGCAAGGCATACGTGAAGATAATGAGAACAAAATACTAGTTTATGTAAAAAGTGAATTGTCCGAACAGAATCTCTCAAACGAATTATATGAAATAGGCTATTCAATACTGTCAAACGTACTCGAACCAAATATGATAGTTGACGTTACAGCAACCGAAAAAGCAAAAGAAGAAAAAATCGCTTCAATTGAACCTGTAATGGTTTTAAAAAATCAAAAAATTGTAGATTCCGGAGAAATTATAAGTGAAGAAATATATTCTCTTTTATACACATCAGGATATATACAAAAAGATACTCTCAAAGAAAATATTATTCCTTTGCTTGGAACAATACTTTTAATACTTGCAGTATTTATTTTGACGTCCATATATATATATAAGTTTCATAAAAAACTGTATACAAGAAAAAATGAGGCCCTGCTCTTGTTTTCTCTGTATACTCTGCTTACAATCTCAACAAAACTTTTAGACAATATACCATATATGTTCGTCCCAATACTTACATTCACAATGCTTCTAGCGATGCTGCTAAACTATCGTCTGGCAATAGTTTTAAATTTCAGTGTTTGTATAATTTATTACATAGCTTTCAATTTTAGT
The DNA here is from genome assembly GCA_948441255.1 of uncultured Eubacteriaceae bacterium. GTDB lineage: Bacteria > Bacillota > Clostridia > Lachnospirales > CAG-274 > MGBC114079. Next base: position 3,845 of record CAOJPS010000112.1, read on the forward strand.
ACATCATTTTTTATATATTTTTCAACCGCTGGAATGTTTACCGCTCTAACAGCAAATATAATAAAAGAACACAACCAAATATTTAAAGTTGGACTTTTCAACTGCCTTGCTGGAATATTCATCACAGCGGGAATAACGTTATACATAAATAAAAGCGTCAACGAAGAATTATTTAAAAACTGCTCATTTGCCTTTTTAAACGGAATAATAACTTTAATTATATGTATAGGAAGTATGCCCATTTGGGATTTTGTATTCGGGGTAATAACTCAATATAAACTGCTTGAACTTATAAACCCTGATAATCCTCTTTTAAGAAAATTAATGCTTGAATGTCCCGGTACATATAATCACAGCCTTATAGTGGCAAACCTTGCCGAATCGGCGGCTTTTGAAATAGGAGCAAACTCAGCGCTGGCAAAAGTAGGAAGTTATTATCACGACATAGGAAAATTAAAATATCCGCAATATTTCAGTGAAAACATCAGAGGAAAAAATCCTCATGACTCAATGAAACCCTACACCAGCGCTAAAATAATATCCAGTCACGTTACAGTAGGCCTTGAATACGCGGAAAAATACAAACTTCCAAACTCTGTAAAAGATATAATAGCTCAACACCACGGAAATACAATAATAGGATTTTTTTATTTTAAAGCAAAACAAAACGCCGGGGATAAACCTGTAAACGAAGCTGATTTCAGGTATAAACAACTTCCGCCTCAGACAAAGGAAGCAGCGATAATAATGCTTGCCGACACTGTAGAGGCGGCAGTCAGAAGCAAAAACGAAACAAATCTTGATGAAATAAAAAAATTTGTTCACGAACTTATAAAAGGAAAATTAAACGATGGGCAATTCAGTCAATGCTCTTTAAAAATAAGCGACCTTGACAAAATAGAAGACGCTTTTATGAAAGTTCTAAGCGGAATGTACCACGAAAGAGTCCCCTATCCTACAGACAAAAAAGATTATAATAACGAGGAAGAAGAAAAATGAATATACTTTTTGAAAATGAAACTGATTATAATTTCAGCGGAGAAGAAATGGATATTTTTAATAACGTCATAGAAGAAACACTCAGATATGAAAATTTTCCGGCAAATGCTGAAATAAGCATAACAATAGTAACAAACGCGGAAATACAAAAAATAAACTCCAAATTCAGAAATATAGATAAACCAACAGATGTTTTATCATTTCCATTATTGGATTTTGAGAACACCTCCCCTTTAGAGCCATCCGAAACAATAATTCTCGGCGACATAGTAATCAGTATCGAAAAAGCGCTTTCACAAAGTGAAGAATATGGCCACTCAATAGAACGTGAACTTGGCTTTTTAACAGCGCACAGTATGCTGCATCTTTTGGGATACGACCATATAAATCCCGATGAGGAAAAAATAATGTTCTCAAAACAAGAAGAAATATTAAACAACATAAAGCTTAGAAGGTGATAAAAATGTCCGAAAAAAAAGATATGGAAGAAAACATTTTTTTAATAGAAAAAGCAAAAAAAGCGAAAGAAAACTCCTATTCTCCCTATTCAAATTTCAAAGTTGGAGCCGCGCTTTTAACTGAAAACAATAAAATTTACACAGGCTGCAACATAGAAAATTCTTCTTACGGAGCGACAATCTGCGCCGAAAGAACAGCCTTTTCAAAATCGATTTCTGATGGAGAAAAGAAATTTAAAAAAATAGCCATAGCGTCAGATTTAAATGATTTAACATTTCCTTGTGGAATTTGTCTTCAAGTAATATCAGAATTTATGCCAAAGGGAAAAATTATTTTACAGGATAAAAACGGCGATATTAAAATATATGCGGTATCAGAGCTTTTACCCTGCGCTTTCAAATTATGAATAACGGGGTAAAAATATGTATACTTGGGAAGAACTTGAGGAAAAATGTTTAAACTGTCAAAAATGCAAACTTGCTGAAACAAGAACAAACGTGGTAATAGGCGTCGGAAATAAAAACAGTGATATACTGTTTATAGGCGAGGGTCCTGGAGAACAAGAGGATTTAAAAGGGGAACCATTTGTTGGCGCCGCCGGAAAACTTCTTGATAAAATGCTCTCAGCAATAAATTTAGACCGAAATGAAATTTATATAGCAAACATAGTAAAGTGCCGCCCGCCCTTCAACCGAGACCCCGAAAAAAGCGAGCAAGCCGCCTGCATCAATTTCCTGCGGCATCAATTTTTACTAATCAGGCCAAAAATAATTGTATGCCTTGGAAGAATAGCGGCACAAGCAATAATTTCTCCAGATTTCAGAATAACAAAAAGCCGCGGAATATGGTATAATAGAAAAAATTGTGATATAATAGCCACATATCACCCATCGGCGTTATTGCGTGACGAAAATAAAAAACGACCGGCGTGGGAAGATTTTAAAGCTATACGAAAAAAATATGACGAAGTGAGGTCAGCAAATGAATAATCAAAAAAATACAGCATTCCGTTCAGGATTTGTTTCTCTAATAGGACGCCCAAACGTTGGAAAATCAACACTAATGAATTGTCTTGTGGGTGAGAAAATAGCTATAATATCAAATAAACCTCAGACAACAAGAAACAAAATACAGTCAATACTAACAACCGATACATTTCAGATTATCTTTATAGATACCCCTGGAATTCACACTCCGAAATCAAAACTTGGAAATTATATGGTAAAAAGCGCTGAAACAACTCTGAATGAAGTTGATATCGTACTTTATCTGATAGAACCGTATAAAAAAATAAAAGAATCGGACTTAAAAATTCTTGAACGTCTACAAAATATAAAGTCAAATGTATTTTTGATAATAAATAAAATTGATACTATTGAAAAAGAAGAAATTTTAAGAGTAATAAACGCGTACAGCACAAAATACAGCTTTAAAGAAATAATACCCATTTCAGCGATAAAAGGCGTAAATACCGATGACCTTTTAAAAAATATTGAAAAATACCTTCCTGAAGGGCCTAAATATTTCCCCGAAGATATGATAACCGACCAGCCCGAAAGGCAACTCGCGGCAGAAATAATAAGAGAAAAAGCTCTTTATCTTCTTCAAGAGGAAATTCCCCACGGAATAGCCGTTGAGATAACAGGAATGAAAAAGAGGGAAAACAAAGAAATAATAGATATTGACGCTACACTCTACTGTGAAAAAAACTCTCATAAAGGAATAATAATAGGCAAACAAGGCTCAATGCTTAAAAAAATCGGCTCAAAAGCCCGATACGATATAGAAAAGCTTTTAGGCTCATCAATAAACCTGCAAATATGGATAAAAGTAAAAAAAGATTGGCGTGACAGCGATTTTCTGTTAAAAAATTTCGGCTATGATTCAAAAAATATATAAACGGTATCACCAAAAAAATTATATTACAATTTTCGGCAAAAAACGCTGTTTTTTTCAACATAAAAAATTAAAAAAACCTCCCAATAAGCCATTGAACAACAAATTCTTTTTTGTCAAGTGGTTTAATTCTACATATACTTCCAAAATTTTCGCTGTATATAAAACTTTTCAAAGGAAAGTATAATTATATAGGAAATACCAACAAATTAAAAAAATTATTTTTAAGTGATTTGACTATAATATCCTTTGTGCGGTATTTCCTATAGAATGCTGATTACCGGCAATTGTAAATTTAATCAGCGTTTTTATGAATAAATTCGGGAGGATAAAAAGATGACTGAATTATTTTGGAATATATTTAAAAAAAGCGGAAATTTAGACGCGTTTTTAGCATATAAGGAATTTTCCGAGTTAAATCGGGCAAAATTAAATACCACCGATAGCGATTTAAAAACACAAAACTTTACGAATGTATAAAAACATCTGATTTCAATAATAGTGTTTTTTAAGAGGATATAAATATGTCGACAAATTTATTAACTATACGAGGAATTGTTTTAAAAGAAACCCCCGTAGGAGAGGCGGACAAATTCATAACCATACTCGGAAAAGATTACGGCAAAGTATCTGTTTCCGTAAAAGGAGCGAAACGAGTAAGAAACGGGCTGACAGCAGGAACATCGCTTTTTTCTTACTCTGATTTTTACATAGCTGAAACAAAAAAAAGAATGTACTTAAACAGCGCGGAGCCTATAGAAACTTTCTACAATCTGCGAAATGACCTGTCCGCCCTCGCCTACGGCTCATATTTTCTTGAAATCGTAAATAAACTGCTTTTTGAGAATATGCCCTCAAACAATATACTATTGCTGCTTTTAAAATCGTTAACCGCCGTTTCAAAAAACATTATTCCAAATAAACTAATTTCATCAATATTTGAGTTAAAAATTCTTGAATACAATGGCTATCGTCCTGAAATCAACGAGTGTATAAACTGCCGCAAGCCTTCCGATAAAAATTTCTTTATTACTTTCGAGGGAACCGTCTGCGAAAACTGTCTCGCAAAAGGGTGTTTTCACATACCTCTTAACGAAACATTGCTTTATACAATAAGATATATATTAACAGCCGAATTAAACAGGCTCTTTACATTCAAAGTTTCAACAAAAACAATAAACTCTCTTTCAAGTTTTTCAAGGCACCTCATAAAAACTCAGCTCAATCTAAATCTCAAATCAATTAATTTTTTAAAAGAAATAGAAGAGTTTCAATAAAAATATTTAATTTACATTCGCTGTAAAAAAAATCGCTACGATTTTTTTTACAGCGAAATGCAGTTTCGTGCGAAAGTTTTTGTCAAACTTTTTAATTACTCAAAACAACTTCCGCCAATAAACTCACGTATAATAGAGTTTTGAGGTATATATTTATCATTAATACTCAAAAAGCTGTTTAAAAACTTAATAAGTCTTTTAGCCTCAATATATTCTGACTGTGATTTGTCAATTTTAAACAGCAAAGGCTCAATATAGGGTTTCAAAATAGCGAGTTCATACACCAAAGCGGAATTAAACATAATATCAGCTTCTTCCTGATAAGGGAAAATATACTTTCTCTCACCTCTCAAAACAGAATCCCATATATCAATAGTATTAACAGCGTCAAACCCTCTAAACTGACTGTCACGTACAATTCTTCTTATAAGTCTTGTATCGGTTGTTGTAATTCTGTTATGAGGATTAATATTAAGCTGTGTCAAAGCGCTTATATATATC
>CAOJPS010000113.1 GCA_948441255.1 uncultured Eubacteriaceae bacterium
TGCGGTGTTTCCTAAAATAAATTTTTTTACTTCTTTTTAAGTTCTTTCACTATAACTTCGCAGGAAGTCTAATATTTATCATTTATATTTTAACACTTACAGTAATTTTGGTAAAGAGAGAAAAAAGAAAAAGTTAAGGCAATTTGTTAAAATGCAACCCATCATTTACACTTTAACAGTCAGGATTTTCATTTTTTAAAAAAATGTCTTGAAAAATAATCTGATTTTGTTTATTATATAATATATAAGAAAAATTAATTGTGGAAATACCGGAAACACCGCACAAAGGATATTAAAAATAATTTTTTAAAGTTAAAATTTCCGTTATCGTGTCATTTTTCAAGAAAAATAACACTGCCACTTCAATTAAACGAGAACGCTTTCTCGTTATTTTTAAAAAATTATTTTTATTTTTTAATTTGTCGGTATTTCCTACCGATAAAAAAATTAATCGAAAGTGAAACTTTTACCATTATGAATGAAAAAAATATTCCTAAAATGTATAGACGACGCTTTATACCTGATGAAAAAGTTCTTTTAAAAGATGATGTGATAGTTGAGCTTAATAATGATTTTATCATTACTAAATGGAAAGTTCTTAAAAAAAGAAGTGATTTTTCTCACGGAGCGTCTTGTTATTTTTTAAATGATAATTTTAAAGTGAGTAAATTTATAAATGAAAATGAGGATATCTTATATTGGTATTGTGATATAGTAGATTGGAAATATGATAGTTCTGAAAATTCTTATACATTTAATGATTTGCTTATTGATGTTATTGTTTATGAAAATGGTTTTGTCAAAGTGGTTGATATAGGTGAGGTTTCGGATGCTCTCGAAAGAGGGCTTATTGATATTTCTTTGGCTAAAAAGGCTCTTGATATTACCGATAATTTATTGAATATCATATACAGCGGAAAATTTGATGTCTACAAAAATTATATTTATAATATTTGAGGATTTGCTATGGCTAATAACAATGAAAAAACAAAAAATAATACTATTAATGTTCATTCGGGTCACAGAGAAAGAGTGAGAAAAAGGTTTTTTAACGAGGGTTCTCTTGATAATTTTGAATATCATCAGATACTTGAATTATTGTTATTTTATTCAAACAAAAGGCAGGATACAAATGAACTCGCTCATAAACTGCTTAATGAATATGGCTCTTTTCACGCTCTTCTTGACGCTAAGCCAGAGGATATTATGAAAAGATGCAAAGTTTCAGAAGTTACAGCTACTCTTATTTCTATGATTTCTCATATTTTGAAAAGATATTTGCAGAGTAAGTGGAACAGAAATGAGGTTATTAATTCCGCTAAAGTTGCTTATAAATATTTTGAATCCCTTCTCATAGGAAAAGGAACAGAAAGTTTTTATATGCTTTGTCTTGACATAAATAAAAGACTTATAAGAGCCGCTAACGTGAGTGAAGGAAATGTTAGGCAGTCTTACATATATGTGGATAAAGTTGTGGAACTGGCTATTTTACATAGGGCAACTTTTGTTGTAATTGGTCACAATCATCCTGCTGGAACAGGCAAGCCATCATCACCAGACCTTGAAGCCACAACTAAAATTAAAAACGCGCTGTCACATATTGGCGTTACATTGATTGACCACATTATTGTGTACGATGATAAATATTTTAGTTTTGCTGAAAAAGAACTTTGCAATTTAAGATATTGCTGACGGTAGTTTTAATATATAGCAAACCAATAAAAATTTTGTAAATTGCTATAAACCGTTTTCAATTTGATATATTAACTTTCTGGAGGTTTTTTAATTATGGAAAAAAGTATGGAGAAAATAGTTGCTCTTGCCAAGACAAGAGGATTTGTTTACCCTGGTTCTGAAATTTATGGGGGGCTGGCTAATACCTGGGATTATGGTCCTTTGGGTGTTGAACTTAAAAATAATGTGAAAAAGGCGTGGTGGAAAAAGTTTGTTCAGGAAAACCCTTATAATGTTGGTGTTGACTGCGCTATACTTATGAATCCTGAAGTTTGGGTGGCTTCTGGTCACGTTGGGGGGTTTAATGACCCTCTTATGGATTGCAAGGAGTGTCACGAACGTTTTAGAGCGGATAAAATAATTGAGGATTATATGCTTGAAAATAATATTGACGGCTCTCCTGACGGCTGGTCTAATGAAAAAATGAAAGGCTATATTGATGAAAATAAAATTCCCTGTCCAAGCTGCGGAGCAAATAACTTTACAGATATAAGACAATTTAATCTTATGTTTAAAACCCACGCCGGAGTTACGGAAGACAGTAAAAATGTTGTTTATCTTCGGCCCGAAACGGCTCAAGGTATTTTCGTTAATTTTAAAAATGTTCAAAGGACAAGCCGTAAGAAAGTTCCTTTTGGTATATGTCAGATAGGAAAGTCTTTCAGAAATGAAATTACTCCTGGTAATTTTATTTTTAGAACAAGAGAATTTGAGCAGATGGAACTGGAGTTTTTCTGCAAGCCCGGCACTGAATTGGAGTGGTTTGACTATTGGAAAAAATATTGTGTTGATTTCCTTAAAAGTCTTAACATTAAAGCTGAAAATATTGTTATGAGAGACCACGAAAAGGAAGAACTTTCTCATTATAGTAACGCTACTACTGATATTGAGTATATGTTTCCTTTTGGAAAAGGCGAGCTTTGGGGAATTGCCTCAAGGACAGACTATGATTTGACTAAGCATTCGGAACATTCGGGAGAGGCGCTTGACTATTTTGACCAAACAGTAAATGAAAAATATATTCCTTATTGTATTGAACCGTCTTTGGGCGCTGACAGAGTTACTTTGGCTTTTCTTTGCGAGGCTTATGACGAGGAAGAACTTGAGGGCGGAGATGTTAGAACAGTTCTGCGATTTCATCCAGCTTTGGCTCCTGTTAAAGCCGCTGTTCTTCCGCTTTCTAAAAAATTATCTGACGACGCTTTGAAAGTTTTTGAGGAACTTTCAAAACATTTTAACTGTGATTTTGATGATGCTTCAAGTATCGGAAAAAGATACAGACGACAGGATGAAATAGGCACTCCTTTCTGTGTTACTTATGACTTTGACTCTAAAGAAGATGGCGCTGTAACTGTTCGTGACAGAGATAGTATGAAACAAGAAAGAATTAAAATATCAGAACTTAAAGATTATTTTCTTGAAAAAATTCAATTCTAAAATTAATGGAGGATTAATAAAATGAAAATTGCTTTGATAAATGAAAACAGCCAGGCTGGAAAAAATGAACTTATTTTTAATACGCTTAAAAGTGTTGTTGAGCCTATGGGTCACGAGGTGTATAACTATGGTATGTATTCTCCTGATGATGAGGTTCAGCTTACTTATGTTAAGGCAGGGCTTCTCACCGCTATTTTGATAAATTCCGGCGCCGCTGATTTTGTGGTTACAGGCTGCGGAACAGGAGAGGGCGCTATGCTTGCCTGCAATTCGTTTCCTAAAGTTTTATGCGGTTTGATTGTTGACCCGTCAGATGCTTATATGTTTGGTCAGATTAACAATGGCAACGCTATCGCTATGCCTTATGCTAAAGGTTTTGGCTGGGGAGCTGAACTTAATCTTCAGTATATTTTTCAAAATCTATTTGAGGGAGAAAGAGGACTTGGATATCCTAGAGAACGTGCTGTTCCAGAACAGGCTAATAAGAAAATTCTTGATGAGGTTAAAGAAATTACCCATACTGATATTATGACTATTCTTAAAAAAATTGACCAGAAATTCCTTAAAGAAACTGTCAGCGGAATTAAATTTCAGGAGTATTTCTTCGCTAACTGCAAGGATAATGAAATTAAAGAATATATTGAGGGTATTTTAAAATAAAAGTTTAAAGACAAAATAATAAATGCGGGTGTGAAAGATTTTTTCACACCCGCATTTATTATATATACAGAGGCGGCGCAATGAAATTTGTAAGCAAAGCTTACCGCTGCCTCCTGCTTAATTTTTAAACTCGTTCTGCCATATAATAGAGAAGTTCTTCTGTTGCTGACCAGCCAAGGCAAGGGTCTGTAATTGATTTGCCGTAAATTTGGCCGTCTGTTTTTTGGCTGCCGTCTTCAATATAACTCTCAATCATAAAGCCTTTTATTATGTTTTTTAGTGTGGAGTTGTATTTTCTGTTATGAAGAACTTCTTTTACAATTCTTGGCTGTTCATAAAATCTTTTCTTTGAGTTTGAATGGTTTGTGTCAATAATAATGGCGGGATTTTCAAATTCTTTTGTTTGATACATTTCAGCCGCTCTTGTTAAATCCTCATAGTGATAATTTGGAATATTGTCACCGTGTTTGTTTACAGAACCTCTCATTATAGCGTGGGCAAGGGGATTTCCGCTTGTTTTGACTTCATATCCGCCATATACGAAATCGTGTGATGACTGCGCCGCCTGTATTGAGTTGAACATTACGTTTAAATCTCCGCTTGTGGGGTTTTTCATTCCAACGGGAGAGTCTATTCCGCTTGCTGTAAGCCGGTGCTGCTGGTTTTCAACACTTCTCGCCCCTATGGCTATATATGTTAAAAGGTCGGCCACAAAAGGAAGATTGGCTGGATAAAGCATTTCGTCCGCCGCTGTAAGATGTGATTCGGAAATCGCTCTTATATTAAGTTTTCTTATGGCGCTTACACCCTGAACCATATTGGGCGCTTTTTCCGGGTCGGGCTGGTGCATTATTCCTTTATAGCCTTCTCCTGTTGTTCTTGGTTTGCCAGTGTATATTCGCGGAACAAGAAAAAGGGCGTCTTTAACTTTCTCATTGATTTTAGCTAATCTTGATATATAATCACAGACAGAATCCTCATTATCAGCCGAACAAGGTCCTATTATTACTATAAATTTATTGCTTTTTCCTGTAAGAATATCTTTTATTTCATTATCTCTTTGTAATTTTACTTTTTTCAGATGCTCAGGAAGCGGATTTTCCGCTATAACTTCTTCCGCTGAAGGCATTTTTCTTATATTCTGAAAACTCATAAAATACTCACTCCTTTTGATTGACTATAAAATTTACCGAATTACAGCATTTTATTAATAATAACTTTTATTTTATATTTAGTCAAGTTCTTGAAATAAAAATTTTAAACCAAAAAGAGAGTTCATAGGTAATTTTGACTTATTTTACATTTTTTGGTGTAATTCTTAGAAAATTTTGTTAAAAGTAAAACTTATAATTGAATAAGCTTTTATTATTTGGTATAATAAATTATAAATCAAATTTATAATATTTCTTAAGGAGGAATTTTTACGATGAAAAAAGGTAATGTTATAGTTGGTCAGTCCGGAGGCCCTACTTCAGTTATTAATTCAAGTCTCGCAGGAGTTTTTAAAGCGGCTAAAGACGGCGGTGTGGATAAAATTTATGGTATGAGAAACGGTATTCAGGGACTTCTTGAAAATAAATATGTTGACCTCAAAGAAGAATTGAAAGATGGTCTTGATATTGAGCTTCTTAAACGTACTCCTTCTTCTTATCTTGGTTCGTGCAGATTTAAACTTCCGGAAGTTTCTGATAATGAGCAAGTTTATAAAGATATTTTTGATATTCTTAACAAACTTGATGTTAAGTATTTCTTCTACATAGGCGGAAATGATTCTATGGATACTACGAAGAAACTTGCTAATTACGCTAAGGAAATTAACAGTGATATCAGATTTATGGGAGTTCCTAAAACTATTGATAATGACCTCGCTGTTACAGACCATACTCCAGGATACGGAAGCGCCGCTAAATTTATAGGAAGCAGCCTTAAAGAAATTATTCGTGATGGTCTTGTTTATAATTATCCTAATATTACTGTTGTTGAGATTATGGGAAGAAACGCTGGCTGGCTTACCGCCGCGGCTTCTTTGGCTAAAGGTGATGACTGTGAGGGCGTTGATATGATTTGTCTTCCGGAAGTTGCTTTTGATATTGACAAATTCCTTGCTAAAGTTGAGAGCAAGAAAAATCAATCTCAAGTAATTGCTGTTTCTGAAGGTATTAAAACAAAAGAAGGAAAATATGTCTGTGAAGCGGCTAGAGATAATGTTATGGTGGATTCTTTCGGTCATAAGGCTTTGAGTGGAACAAGTCAGTATCTCGCTCAGCTTATAGGTGAGAAGCTTGGCTGCAAGACAAGGTCTGTTGAGTTTAGTACAATGCAGAGATGCGCTTCTCATATAGCTTCTAGAACAGATGTTGAAGAAGCTTTTATTGCTGGAAGCAAAGCTGTGGAAGCCGCTTTTGACGGAGAAACCGGAAAAGTTGTTATTTTTGAGAGAATTTCTACAGCTCCTTATCAGATGATTACTCACGTGGCTGATGTTAATGAGATTGCTAATGTTGAGAAAAAAGTGCCTGACAACTGGATTATTAATGACGGAACAGATGTTTCCGATGAGCTTACAGAGTATGTTAAGCCTCTTATTCAGGGTGAGCTTACTCAAATTATGGTAAATGGTTTGCCTAAACATATTGTTCTTAAATAATTATTTGTGGAAATAATGACAAATTTATCGGAATTGTTGTAATAAAACGATGAAATATTATAATGTTCTGCCGCAAAGTATTCTTTGCGGCAGGTTAATTTAGTATAATTTAATGAAGGCGGTTTTTATGGGGGATTTTTAATGAAGAAATTTTTTGACTTTGCCGTTCGTTTTATAAAAAGATTTGAGGAAAATGAACTTATATATTTCGCGAACGCCTTGACTTACAAGCTTTTGCTTGCTTTATTTCCTTTTATTATATTTCTTATTACACTTTTGGGATTTTTTGATTTTGAAATTGATGGATATATTAAAAACATTATTATTTCTATGCCAGAGGAAGTTAAAGAAATTTTTTCAGTATTTTTGGAAGAAGTGGTTTATACAAAAAATATAAGCCTTCTTTCTATAAGTCTTTTAATTAGTATTTTAAGCGCCTCGTCGGGGTTTAATTATCTTATTAAGGGAATTAATAAGGCGTTTGGCGTTGAGGACGAGAGAAGTTTTATTAAAACCAGAATTATAAGTGTTTTGCTTGTTTTTGTTTTTACATTTTTAATTATGGCGTCTTTGATTTTATTTATTTTTTGTGACGCAATTGAAAGTTTTCTAATTGATTTTACAAATTTGACCGATATATTAAATAGGATATTTGGTATGACAGGATATTTTATTAACGTTGTTGTGCTTTTTGTTATTCTTATTGTTATTTTTAAAATATCCGTCTGCGGCAAAATTTCTTTTAGGCAGCTTGTTCCCGGGACTTTTGTTGTTGTGGGCGGCTGGCTGTTAATGAGTAAGATTTTTAATATATATGTGAATAATTTTTCGAAAGTTTCAGTTGTTTATGGCGGTTTGGGGAGTATTTTTATTTTGCTTGTCTGGCTGAATATTTTATCTATGCTTATTCTTGTTGGAAGCCAAATTAATGCTGTTATTATTGAGAAAAATGATCATTATAATGATAAATAAGTAAATATCAGCAAATTGAAATTAAAAAGTAAAATTATTTTGGTAAAATTATTTTTAATATCTTTTGCACGGTGTTTTTATGAGAATTTGCGAATTGCTGTAATCAATTGTTATTATATACATTTTAGATTTGTTTTGTATTGGGAGTGAGTTTTATGAAGTTTTATGGCAAGTTGAAATATTTTATCCGACTAAGTCTTGTTTTCAGTATATTATTTGATATGCTGGTTGCGTTTCAGGCTATTATTGAAAGTAATGTTTTTGTGCTGTTTTTGTGCTGTGCCGGCATATTTGCCTTTATTATTCCGTTGTATTATACGGCGTATATTTTGGAAAAACAAAACAGACAAATTAATAGGGATTTTACTAAAACTTTTGATTATATGGAAAATATAGTTAAAGAGAAAAATATAGATTTTGAAAATGATTTTGAAAAAGAAATATCAAACGATAAGAATATGACTGTATTTTCTGAGTTTATAAATAAAAATAAAAATTTGTTTTTTGAAGCCAGAAATAAAGAAAGACTTATTAATGATATTCTTATATCTACAGTGGTTAATCGTGATATGGAAAAATTTCTTGCTGACGCTATGCCAAAAATTATGAATATAACTCAAAGTCAGTTTATTGTTTTTTATATTGTGAATAAAATTACAAATAAACTTGAGATAAAATCAAGTGTTGGTTTTGGAAAGAATATTTACAGTCAGTTTGACATAAGTATGGGGGAAGGTTTCTTGGGTCAGGCGGCTGTTAATAATAAAGTAGTAGTGGTTGGCGGACTTGATTCTGATTCGGTTTATGTTACCAAAACATTTATAGGGGACATTGTGCCTAAAAATATTATTGCTGTCCCTATTAATGATGTTGATGATGAAAATGATGTGCTTGGCGTGTTTGCCTTGGGTTCTGTTTATGAATATACAAGTAAACATATTGATATTCTTGAGGAAATAAAAAAGTATATTGCTTATGCTATGATAAATGGTATGTTTTATAATAAAAATGTGCGTCTTACGAATGAACTTAAATTTCAAAATCAGCTTATTCAGAATCTTAACGAGGATTTGGAAATGAAAATTAAAGAGGGAACAGACCGTCTTAACAACATTTTGAATAGTATAAAAGATTATACCGTTATTTCTCTTGATGTTGACAGAAAAATCGTTATGATTAATGATGGGGCTGTTGAGAAATTCAATATTAAAAGAGATGGGTTTATTGGAAAAAATATTTCTGAAATGGCTCAGATGACTCCTTATTTAAACGATGACCTTACGGATTATATTGATAACGCCTTAAATTCGGGCAAATCTAATCATATATATACTTTTAATTCGGAAGATGGAAAAAATAAAATTATGGAGGTTGAAATATTCACCATTAAAAATGAGTTTGGAAATATTTTAGGTACTACGATTGTTATAAAAGATATGTCTTATATGAGAAAACTTAAAACCTC
>CAOJPS010000114.1 GCA_948441255.1 uncultured Eubacteriaceae bacterium
AGGAAAACCAAAAAAAAAAAAAAAAAAAAAATAAAAAAAAAAAAAAAAAATAAAAAATATAAAACCCCAAAAATAAATTCTAAAACAACAAAAAGAACGGAGGAGAAAAAAAAAAGAGAATAAAACAAAAAAATTGATATTGAAATTATATTTGTTGGCGACAAGTCAAAAGCCTCAGATGAATGCAAAACTCAGCTTAATATTCTATTTAAACTTATTGAGAAAGGTTTTGAGTTTAAAATTCATTTTATGGACAGCGAGCCTGATTTTGATATTTCAAATGCTGTTTCAAACGCTGACTTAATTGTTGACGCTATTATCGGAACAGGGCTTAAATATAACCTTCGTAAAAATATTTTAGATATTGTCAAAATTATAAATAAAAGCAATTGTGCTGTTGCCGCTATTGACTGCCCTACAGGTATTGATTCCGATTCCGGTAAAATACTCGGCGACGCTGTTATGGCTGATTTTACCGTTACATTTCATTTGCCTAAAATTGGTCTTTTAGTTAATGATGGAGCGATTTATTCCGGAAAACTTTTTGTAGAAGATATAAATATACCCTATGGTCTTGAAAATCATATTAAAACAAACGTACTTACAAAAAAAGACGCTGAAAAACTTATTCCTAAAAGAGCAAAAAACGGAAACAAAGGCACATTCGGCAAAGTTTTTATTTTTGCCGGATGCGATAATATGCCCGGCGCTTGTGTTATATCATCTAAGGCGGCATACAGGGCTGGCGCGGGGCTTGTCTGCGCTTGTTCCGTAAAAAGCGTATGCGATGTTGTTAAAAATATTCTTCCCGAATCCGTAACAAAAACACTTCCCAGCAAAAATGGATATCTTTTTAGTGAAAGCATAAACGATTTTTCTTTTGACAAAGCAGACTGTATTGTTATTGGTCCTGGTCTTGGAAATAATGAGGAAACTTTTGAATTTGTCAAAAAAGCTGTTGAAAATTTAAAATCTCCTGTTATTATTGACGCCGACGCTCTTAATGTAATATCAAAAGATTTGTCAATTTTTCATAAAATAAAAGTTCCTTGCATAATTACACCTCATTTAGGCGAAATGTCACGGCTTATAGGAAAATCAATTGATGAAATTAAAAACAATATTATTGAAGAAGCAAGAATATTTTCCAAAAAATACGGCGTTATAACTGTTTTAAAAGATTTCCGAACCGTTATATCCAATCCATCAGGAGAAACATATATAAATACCACAGGTTCTTCATCTCTAGGAAAAGGCGGTTCCGGGGATTGTCTTACAGGTGTGGCGGCAGCGTTTATAGCACAAGGTCTAGACTGCTTTTCCGCTGGTGTTTTGGGGACGTATATTTTAGGATACGCTGGAGAAAAAATTGCCGAAAATTATGGTGAATACGGCGCTTTGGCAAGAGAATGCGCCGATTTTGTTTCAATTTCGTTAAAAGAATTGCAATAACGTTGGTTTTATGATAAAATATATGTCGAAAACAAGCGAGCGGAAAACTGCTTTTTTTGGTCTTCTGCCCGCTCGTACAATGTGCTGATGTTCACCTGAAATTTTTTTCGGCACATTTGTACATACAAGAAAACACTGATTAAGTTTTCATAAATTTATTTGGAGTGAAATATTAAAATATGAAATGCCCTTTTTGCGGAAATGATGATACTAAAGTTATTGATACAAGAAGTGTGAATGAAAATAATTCCATTAAAAGACGACGTATTTGCGAAAAATGTGAAAAAAGATTTACAACATATGAGCGAATTGAAATTATTCCTCTTATTGTAAAAAAATCCAACAATATCAGAGAAAGCTTTGACAGAAACAAACTTCTTAAAGGAATTATGCTTTCCTGCAACAAACGGCCTGTTTCTATGGAACAAATGGAAGCTATTGTCGAAGACATTGAAAATTATACATTTTCTCAGGGCAAAAGTGAAATTGAAAGCAAAGAAATAGGAAATCTTGTTATGCAAAAGCTCAAGGATATTGACGAAGTCGCTTATGTCAGATTTGCTTCTGTATACAGAAAATTTAAAGATATCGACTCATTTATGTCAGAATTAGCAAATATGCTAAAAGAAAGAGATAAAAAATCTTAATTCTATACCTAATTTTTTATTTATGAAATAAAAATACAAATAGTCTTTAACCAAAGAAGGTGTATAATGAAATATATAAGAGAAAGCAAAACAAATTGTAAAAAGTGCTATAGATGCCTTAAAAACTGTGCCGTCAAATCAATTAAATTTGAGGGGGAAAACGTTTCCGTTATTGATGAACAGTGTATTTTATGCGGTCTATGTATCACAAGCTGTCCTCAATACGCCAAACACGCCAGACAAGACCTTATTAAAGTTCTCGAGTACATTGACAATCCTAAATTCACCACTGTTGTAAGTCTTGCTCCAAGCTATGTTTCCGCTTTCGGCAAAAACTATAAAAAAATTATCAACGCTCTTAAAATACTTGGTTTTGATGATGTTGAGGAAACAGCTATCGGCGCTCAATATGTAACAAGA
Source organism: uncultured Eubacteriaceae bacterium (assembly GCA_948441255.1). Taxonomy (GTDB): domain Bacteria; phylum Bacillota; class Clostridia; order Lachnospirales; family CAG-274; genus MGBC114079. The sequence continues at coordinate 2,520 of CAOJPS010000114.1, forward strand.
GAATATATCAGGCTTATTAAAGATGAAAAAATGAAAAATATTATCACAACAAGCTGTTCGTCTGTCAGTATGCTTGTAGGAAAATATTATCCGGAACTTACAAATATGCTTGCCCCTGTTCTTTCACCTGTGCTTGCTCATGGAAAAATTATTAAAGAAAAATACGGTCCAAACACAAAAGTTATTTTTGTTGGTCCTTGCCTTTCAAAAACAAAAGAAATTGACGATAATCCTCAATATGTAGATGGGGCGGTTTCTTTCAGCAGTTTGTCAGAATGGCTTAAAACCCGTGAAATTAATATTGAAAGACTTCCCGATGAAGATTTCTATAATACACCTTTTTCATCAATTTATCCTATTTTCGAGGGAATCGCTATAGACATCAAAAAGAAATTAAACATATCTGAATTTTGCGGAAAAATAGGAAAATATGATATTTTAAGTGTAAGCGGTATCAAAGAGCTAAGACAAATGCTCGAGGATATTCGTTCAGGAAAACTTCATAATGTTTTTATTGAGGCAAATATATGCCGCGGCGGCTGCATTAACGGACCGCTTATGCCTGATAATAAAAAACTCTCCGTTGCCGACAGAATAAGTATTGTGGAATACGCGAAAAAAGGTAATATACAATTTGATGAAGAATATAGAAATTTCGAGAAAACCTTTGAAGAAGAAAATATTGAAAACAATATGCCTTCGGAAGAGGAAATTAAAGAGATACTTCGTAAAATAGGCAAAGACGAGGAAATCAAACAGCTTAACTGCGGCAGCTGCGGATATCCCACCTGCCGAGAGAAAGCTATTGCCGTATACCAAAAGAAAGCGGATTTATATATGTGTCTGCCTTATATGAATGACATTAATCAGATTATGGCAAGCACAATTCTTTCCGTAACACCAAATTATATTATTGCCGTAGATGAAAATTTGCTTATTAAAGAATTTAACGTTTCGGCACAGAAATTATTTAAAATTTCAAGAAGTGACGCTGTTTCCAAACCTTTAAGCGATTTTATTAATCCTGTTGATTTCGAGTATGTAATTAAAACCAAAAAAAATATTCACGATAAAAAAGTAAAATATGATGACTTAGGTATAATTACAAAACAGGAAATTATATATACGCCAAAAAACAATATGGCAATTGGTATTATATATGACATTACTGATGAGGAAAAATATAATGAAATGAATTACGCTTTAAAAATGGAAACTGTCTTAATGGCTCAAAAGGTTATCGACAAACAAATGATTGTGGCTCAGCAAATAGCAAGCCTCTTGGGCGAAACCACTGCCGAAACAAAAGTTACTTTAAACAGAATCAAACGTTTAATGGAAGATGAGGTAACAGATTTAAATGAATGGTAAAGTTTATGTTGATACTACTTATAAAAGTCTTAATAAATATGCCGAAGAACTTTGCGGCGATAGAGTTGAGATAGTAAAAAACGAAGACTGCTGTATTATTGTTCTTTCTGACGGTCTTGGCAGCGGTGTTAAAGCTAATATTCTGTCAACCCTTACCTCAAAAATCATTTCCACTATGATTATCGAAGGCTCAAGCATTGAAGATGTTGTTGATACCGTTATTCACACACTGCCTGTCTGCAATGTCCGAAAAGTTGCTTATTCTACTTTTTCCATACTCCGCATAGGTTATGACAGAGAGGTTTATCTTGTTGAGTTTGATTCTCCCGGCTGTGTATTTTCAAGAAACGGCCGTCTTATTGATATTAATTATGAAGTAAGGGAAATAGAAGGCAAAATTATAAAAGAGGCTCGTTTTATGGTTGATGAGGGAGATATGCTTACAGTTATGAGCGACGGTGTTATTTATGCCGGAATAGGCGCCTTGCTAAACCTTGGATGGACTTGGAATAACGCTTCATCTTTCATAGCGGAGCAGACGAAAAACAGCGCGATAACCTCAGCTAAACTTACAAGCCTTGTCATTGAAAAATGCAAAGAATTATATCTTGACAGACCAGGAGATGATACGACTGTTGCCAATATTAAAATCATTCCTCGCAAAACCGTAAACATTTTCACAGGACCTCCTCAAAATCCCGAGGACGATGAAAATATTGTAGGAGATTTCCTTTCCCACGAAGGTTTTAAAATTGTATCCGGCGGAATTTCCGCAAACATATTAAGCAGGATTACCGGCGAGGAAATCAAAACAACAATTGAATATGCCGACCCTACTGTTCCGCCTATCGCTTATATAAAAGGAATAGACCTTGTCACTGAAGGCGTTCTTACTCTTAAAAAAGTAACTGATATTTTGAAAGCGTATTTTAAAAATCCTACAAAAAAATCAAACATTTCCGCACTTGAAGAAAAGCACGGAGCCGCTATGATGGCAAAAGTTCTTGCTGAGGAATGTACTCACATAAATTTGTTTGTCGGGAAAAAAATAAATCCCGCTCACCAAAATCCCAATATGCCTGCTGAACTTAACATAAGAACAAGAGTTGTCGGTGATTTATGCGATATTCTTACCGAAGCGGGCAAAATTGTAAAAACAAAATATTATTAGAAAAGGAATTTGATATTATGGAAAATATTACAGATATTAATCAAATTAAAATGGCTGTACTTAAAAAAACAGCTGAATATTCTTATAACGGAGTTTTACAGCAAAAGGCCGATGAAATACCGTTTGAACTTATTTCAGGTCCTAAACCTCAGTTTCGCTGCTGTATCTACAGAGAAAGAGAAATTATAAAACAAAGAGTCCGTCTTTCTATGGGGCAAATTCCCGCTGGTTCTCATTATACCGTAAATGACGGAACACAAGTGGTTCACGTTATTTCCGCCGCCTGCGAAGGCTGTCCTATAGCCAGATTCACCGTTACGGGAAACTGCCACAACTGCCTTGCGAAAAAATGTATAAAAGCCTGCAAATTTGGCGCCATTACCAGAACTGACAGAGGAGCTTACATTGATAAAACAAAGTGCAAAAAATGCGGACAATGTGTTCTTGCCTGCCCTTATGGCGCTATTGTTGATATTCAAAGACCTTGTATTAAATCTTGTCCTGTAGACGCTATTACTATTGATGAAAACGATTTAGCTATGATTGACGAAAGCAAATGTATTAACTGCGGAAAATGCGTGGTAGGATGTCCTTTCGGCGCTGTTTCAGATGTATCAATGCTTTCAAATGTCATTGATACAATTGTAAAAGGCGAAAGCGAAGTTTACGCTATGGTTGCGCCGGCTATTGAGGGACAATTCGGCGATGTTCCTGTTCCTGTTTTAAAAGCGGCAATTAAAGACCTTGGATTTGCCGATGTTATTGAAGTAGCTTTAGGCGCCGACGCTGTTGCCGTTGCCGAAACCGCGGAAGTTGTAGAAAGAGCAAAAGAAGGAGAAAAAACAACAAGTTCTTGTTGTCCCGCTTTTGTAAATCTTATTGAAAAGCATTTTCCTGAACTTAAAGGAAATATTTCAACTACAGTTTCACCTATGGTCGCTGCCGCGAGACTTATTAAAGCGGCAAAGCCAACGGCTACAATTGTGTTTATCGGACCTTGTATAGCAAAGAAAAATGAAGCTCTCAAACATTATATCGGTGAAATTAATTATGTTCTTACATTTGAAGAACTTCAAGCTATGTTTGAGGTTAAAGAAATTAATTTCGCAAATTATTCTGATATAGCCGAGGAAGCGACAAAATATGGCAAAGGCTTTGCTAAATCCGGCGGTGTGACAAATGCCGTTTTAGAAGTAGTTAAAGAACGCGGCGATGATATTGACCTTAAAGCAATGAAATGCAGCGGTATTGATGAATGCAAGAAAGCCCTTATGATGCTTAAAAGCGGAAAACTCCCTATGGATTTTATAGAAGGTATGGCTTGTGAAAATGGCTGTGTCAACGGTCCCGCCAAAGTTAAAGAACTTATTGTCGGCCGCCGTATTTTTGACAAATACGCTGATAATAAAAACGAGGAAGTTATTAAAACTTTTAATGATAAAAATATGGGTGAAATTAATATCCACAAACATTAATATAAAATAATTTACTAAGGAAACACTGATTTAGCAATTGAACCATTTTTTTACTCAAATTAATCGTGTTTCCTTTTTTACAATAACGGAGGAATTTTTATGAACATTGATTTAAAAAAGACTGTCCTCGGCGTTATTATATTATTCCTTATATTCTGCGGAGCGTTTGTCCTTAACAGAGTTTTGGATAGGTCTGCTGACGATAATATTATTATTTCCACCGAAGACCCTTTATATTCTGAAAATTCTGAAGAATATACTGAACAAACCTCTGATGAGAACAACTCAGAAGAAGAATCAAACAATTTTTACGGCTATTTAAAATTAGAGGAAAGCAACGGCGACGTATATGACGGTTATTGGGAAAACGGAAATTATAATGGAAAAGGTGTTCTCACAAGAAAAGGCGGAGAGGTATATGACGGCGAATGGATTGGCGGAGCCTTTGATAACGGCACAATAACCTATAAAATAAATAATTTCGGAGGAACTCAAAGCGTCAATATAATATATGATGAGAAACTGAATGGAACAGGTAAATTCGCTATGATTCTTGAAAACGGCGAAATCTATGACGGCGAATGGTACGATTGGAAAAAAAACGGTAATGGTACTCTCTATTCAGGAAAAAATAAAAAAATTTATACTGGGCTATGGGAAGATGATATTTTAATGGAGGGTACAGAAACAACTTTGTACGACGATGGACTTCAGACATATATTGTGCAAATTAAAGGTGGTTTTCGCAATGGCAAAGGTATTTTATATGATGAAAGCGGAAACATTAAACAAGAAGAACAGTGGCTTGACGACCAGGTTATTGAATAAATTTTTTTAAGGCAATACCGACAAATTAAATAAAACAGATTTTAGATGATATTTTTCAGTACAAGGAAAAAGCTCGCAAACATAGTCGGAGCCTATGTTAAGAGATTTTGACGAAGTAATGGAAAATATCGACAAAATCTGTGAAATTATAATTATGCGGTATTACCTTAAATTACTGTAAAGTTCCGAAAGAAGCCTATTCAATAAGCGCCGTATAATTTATAATGAGGGGAGTTTTGTTTAAGTGAAAAATAAAAGCATTGTTTTAACCGGCGGTGGAACAGCTGGTCACGTTACACCTAATATAGCTCTTTTAAAAAGACTTAAAGAAGAGGGATATAAAATTTCTTATATAGGCAGTAAAGACGGAATTGAGCGAGAACTTATTACTAAGCTGAAAATTGATTATTATGGAATATCATCAGGAAAACTGCGAAGATATTTTGACAAAAAAAATTTTTCTGATATGTTTCGTGTTATAAAAGGTATTAAAGAAGCTTCTTCACTTATAAAAAAATTAAAACCTTCCATCGTTTTTTCAAAAGGAGGTTTTGTTTCTGTTCCTGTTGTAATAGGAGCAAAAACCCACAAAATCCCTGTTATAATTCACGAATCTGATATAACTCCTGGGCTTGCCAACAAAATGGCTATGCCCTTTGCCACTAAAGTCTGCACTACTTTTCCCGAAACATTAGAAAAAGTTTCACATAAAAAAGGAGTTTTAACAGGCTCACCTATTCGAGGTTCTCTTTTTTCCGGTACAGTTAAAGCTGGGCTTGAACTTTGCGGATTTAACTATGAAAAACCTATTCTTCTTGTTATGGGAGGAAGTCTGGGTTCTGTTAAAATAAACTCCTCACTTAGAGAAGCTTTGGATACACTTTTAAAAAATTTTCAAATTGTTCATATATGCGGAAAGGGAAACTTTGACAATAGTCTAAATTCGGTTAAAGGCTATAAGCAGTTTGAGTATCTTTCAGAAGAACTTCCAAATATTTTTGCCGCCTGTGATATTATAGCCTCTAGAGCTGGTTCTAACTCTATATGTGAGTTTCTAGCTCTAAAAAAACCAAATCTTCTCATTCCTCTTTCAAAAGAACATAGCCGCGGCGACCAGATTTTAAACGCTATGTCTTTTGAAAAGCAAGGCTTTTCAAAAGTTCTTCTTGAAGAAGATTTAACCTCCGAAACATTAATAAACTCTATAACCAGTTTATATTCTGAAAGAGGAGTTTATTGTAAAAATATGAAACAGGCAAAAGTTTCCAGCGGAGTTGATGAAATTATGAATCTTATTTTAAAATACTCAAAATAATTTTTTATTTGTTTCAAATCTTCAAAAACATTTTTCTCTTCTTTCTTATAGCAAGCCGCAAAATTTTCAGAGCAAAACAATAAAATAAAGAAACGAAAAACTTTCGTGCAAAACTGCGTTTCGCCGTTTAAAAAATCGCGGCAAAATAACTGCCGCGATTTTTTTCTACAGCAATTCCGGTATAGATAGAAAAAGAATATTTTATTCTAATATTTTAGCGA
>CAOJPS010000115.1 GCA_948441255.1 uncultured Eubacteriaceae bacterium
AACGCTATAAGAGAATTTACTGTAATTCCGGGAAATAAAAAAATTGATTTTACTATTATTAGTTTTGCTGAGGCTCAAGATGAGGTTTGGAGAGATGTGGCGCCAAGAAAGAAAGTATCTTTGAGTTATGAGTGCAAAACAACGCCTACACGTATAGATAATGAACTTTACGTATCGGCGGAAGATTTGGAGGAAATTTTAGGCAGATATTATTTGTCGGACAAATATCCACCGTCGTCTAAGCGTTCTGTTACGCATATAGAAAATGATGATATTTATATGGTCCGCATAATGAATGATATTTTATATATACCGTTATTTGAGTATATTTTCTGATTGAAAATTTTTATTTCATAATAATTTTATATTACTGCCTGATGGGCGGAAATTGTTTTTACGCCCGTCGGTGTTTCCGATGGGCGTGAATTTTTGGGGAGAGGCGATATTAATGAAAAAGTTTTTTATTATATGGATTTTTGTTAATATTTTTATGACAGCGGAAGTATTGGCTGATTCTCCTTCTGATTGGGCGGTTTCGGAAGTTGCTGAGGCTGTTGAGAAAGGTATTGTTCCTGATAAACTGCAAGGAGATTATACAAAATATATAAAAAGAAGTGAGTTTTGCGAGCTTTGTATGAATGTGCTGCGATTGTGGAACGATAAATTACATTTTAATTATAATGTTTCTTTTTCCGATACGAATGACAAATATGTTTTGGAATGCGCTGAACTTGGGATTGTGAACGGAAAAAATGACAATAAATTCGCTCCTGATGACTCTATTAAAAGACAGGAAGCGGCAAAAATGCTTTATGAAACGTTTTATAGTTCTCCTGTTGACGATATACATACGATTAACTCTAATAATGTCAGAGAATGCTGTATACCGCATTCTTTTGATGATGGGGGATTAATTAAAAGCTGGGCGAGAGATGAAATTACTCATATGTACAGATATGGCGTTATGCTGGGGGTTTCGGACAATAATTATGAACCAGATGGATTTTATACAAGAGAGCAGGCTATTTGTACTTTTTTAAGACTGTATAAACTTGGAAAAGGAATTTCATCGGATTCCGCTCCGGAATGTGATTATTACCCGTATGGGGATTTTGTTTACAGATATATTGATGATGGCATAATTGACGCTGAGTATTATGATGAGGAAAATTATCACAATAGTTATATTGACAGCAAAGGAAACAAATATACGGAAAAAGAAAAAGGGTATGTCTATCCTTTTAATCTGCCTTATGGTATTTTTAATACAGTTTCCGGCGTGGGCGTGAGTATGAGCGAGGTTTGGGATAAAAACGGCAACGGCTATGGTATAAAACTTTCTGGTGGGGGAGGCAAAATTATTACTCCTGATTATGTTTTTGGCTCTGAATATGGAACTAACAGAACTTTTATACATAGATTTTCTGATAAAAAAGAGATTTTTGATGTTATAAGTATAGGTGAGGATTTATTTATTCAGTTTCAAGAATATATCTATGAACCTATAAGCGTTATAAATTCCAATGGTGACGTTATAGTGGATTTTTCGGAAGGATATACATTTACGGGACAAACTATTTGTTATAATGGTATATTTGTTTTGGGAAATAAAGATGGGTTTTCTGTTATAAATTCAAATGGAGAGGTATTGAAAAATTTTAGTGTGAGTCCTGAGTGGAAATTTTTAGGCTCGATTGGCTCCAATATGCAATTTTCCGTGAATGAGAAAGATATATTTTACAGAGCTGTAAGCGGAAAATATTTTGAGTATGACGATTTAAGTTTGTTTGCTAATAATAATAACGAGGCTATAGCCTATGATTTTGAAAATACTTATATATTAAACGCTGATGGCTCGGTTAAATTTAAATGCGGAAAAGATGATAACGTCCGCAAACAGCCGGGAGTCGATTTTTATGAGATTACTCGTTTAAAGGACGGCGTTGTGCTGTATGATATAGTTGATAAGAAAGGAAATGTTATTAAAAGTATTTATTATGACGAGTGCAAGTTTGACGGCTTTGGAAACGGAGTTTATTTTGATAAAAGCGGTGTATGCGCTTATATTACCAATAGAGATACTATCAAGTTTTTTGATTTTTTCGGTAACGATTTGAAAGAATTTGATTTGGCTGAGTATAATGGAAAGAATAATGACAATAAGGGCATAGCGTCTTTATCAGCAAGATTTATAAATGGATTGCTTTGGGTTAGAATGAATTATTCGGATATTGATGATTATGATGAGTTTTATGTTACACCTTATGGAAAAATTCTAAGAGCGTGTCTAAAATCTAAAAAAAGCCTGTCTAAAAACAAAATATACGCAAAAAATCAGAAAAAATAATATCATTTTGAAACGTAATGATATTATTTTCACTGATTTTTTGGATATTTTAATAGTTTTTAGACAGGCTCTAAGATAAGAAGGTGTTTATTTTATGAAAAGATTTTTATGTTTTTTGATAAGCGGTGTTGTGGTCGGAAGTATGTTTTCGGCAGGCGTTTTTGTCGCTGACACTTTTACTTCCCCCGGCGCTGTATCGGCAGTTTCTGAAAAAACGCTTAACGGTGTTTCAGACTGGGCGGAAAACGAGGTTAGGGCGGCTATTGAAAAGGGGCTTGTGCCGGAAATTTTACAGAAAGATTATACAAAAAATATAACTCGAGAAGAATTCTGCGGTTTATGCGCCGCTGTTTTAAAAGCCTGGGGAAGTGATTTTGAGTATAAAAACAGTGATATTATTTTTTTAGATACAAGTAACAGATATGTTTTAGAGTGTGCTGAAATAGGAATTGTTAATGGCGTCGGTGATGATAAATTTGCTCCAAACAACCCTATTAAAAGACAAGAAGCCGCGAGAATGCTTTATAATACTCTTTCCGTGGGAACTTCTGTTATGGATAATTTACATAATTCGAGTAAAACTCCTGAATGCTGTATTCCTCATTCTTTTAATGATGGGGGAATTATAAGAAACTGGGCAAGAGATGAAATTGCCCATATGTACAGATATGGTGTTATGCTTGGGGTTTCTGAAGATAATTATGACCCTGACGGATATTATACAAGAGAACAGGCTATATGTACTTTTTTGAGATTATTTAACTGCTATGGCAATATGGAGGCAAATCCTATTCCTGAAGCGGATTATTATCCTTATGGTCAAACCGCCAAAGATTATATTTCCGATGGAATAATGTATGCTATTGATTATGATAAAGAAAACTATAGGGCAAATTATATTGACAGTGAGGGAAACCGATATACGGAAAAAGAAAAGGGATATATTTATCCTTTTGATAAAGAACTGGGGATCTTTTTTACGAGTATGGGAGTAGGCTTGGGACTTTCCGTAGTTATTGACAAGGATGGAAAAGAAACGAATATCCCCGCTGACTATCAAATTTTAAAAAATTCCGGCGCCGCTATTAAATTTGAGAGCAATATTTTACAATCAACACTTTACAGTGTGCCTGATATGAAAGAGGTTTTTTCCGGAAACGGTGTTTTATATAAAATAGGTGATAATTTATATGAGTTTGTTGAAGCTGATTCTTCATCAGCTATCATTGACTCTAAAGGAAATGTTATTATTGATAAATCTAAGGGATATACGCATAGAGAACTATTTACGACTATGTATAACGGATTTTTTGTTCTTGCCAATAAAAATGGCGGCTGTGATATTTTGAACTCAAAATGCGAGGTTATAAAACACTGTGATATTGACCCTTCTTGGAATCTTTGGGATTCTGTAGGTACAAACGCTCATTTTTATAACAGTGATAATGATAAGCATATATTTTACAGATGTTACAGCGGTGTGGCGGCAGAGTATGATTATGTGACCCTTACGGAAAATAACGAGGCTATTGTCAGAGGTCCTCATTTTCATAACTATATTTTAAACGCCGACGGTTCAGTCAAGTTTGACGCCGGAAAATTTGGATATAAAAATGTGGAAAAAGTTAGAGATTTTGATTTTTATCAGGTATTAAAAGATAACGGCGAAAGCGGACTTTGTGATATTGTCGATAAAAACGGAAAGGTGATAAAAACAAATATTAACAGAGGATTAGGGGCTGCCGCTATACCAAGTATGCCTGTCGCTATTGACAAAAGCGGGGTTTTTGCCTATGTTAAAAATAAAGTTGTCAAGTTTTTTGATTTTTACGGCAATGACCTTGGCGAATTTGATTTAAGCGGCGTTTATGGCTCTGATACGGAAGTTGATATTAAATTTATAAATGGTATGCTTTTTGTGACAAACTTTTATCCTGGTGACGAGAGGGAAGATGTAAGCGGAATTTATATCACCCCTCAAGGCAAGAGATTTATTTAAAGCCATTGCGGTTTTATAAAAAGATAATATAAAATTTATTGACATAAATATAATTTTTGTGTATATTACAATATATAATTTATATGTATTTTTAAGGAGAAATTTAATATGAAAAAATTAATTGCCGTATTTTTCTCGGTTATGTTGGCTGTTATTGGGGCGGTAAACTGTTTCGCTTATACAAAATTTAGAGATTTGGCTTATATTGATGAATTGGGCAAATTTGTGCCTTATGGGGAGATTAAGCCGGAGAATATAAATGAAATTTCATATGATACTTATTATGGTCAACTTAATGGGGGAGATTTTAGAACTCATATTGTAACAAATGAATATAAATTTATAAATGGAAATGCTATGGTAAAGGTTAGAGATATTGTTGCCGCTGTGGGAGGAAGTATAGAATATAATCCAAAGACAAAAGCTACAAAAGCTTATATTCCTAACTTTTCACAAACTTTTAATTCAGTTAGGGCTTTTTCAATAACTCCTGGAAAATCAAAAGTTGATTTTACGGTTGTTGATTATCCTGATGAAAACCGCTTTTATGAAAGTTATGATTTTAAAATTGCTCCGATGATTATTGATGGGTCATTGTATGTTTCCGCTATAGATTTAGGAGAAATTTTAGGAAATTACTGCGCTTATGATAATACGCACGGGAAGTATTGGGACGTTTTTAATTATGGTGAATTTGGCGTACCTTATAAAGACAATCCCGTTCGATTAGTAAATGGCATTATATATATGAAAGTTTATGGCTATCTGCCTTGATAAAAGTTTTTTTGAATATTGTTTTTTCAGCAAAACGAAGTTTTGCGTAAAAATTTTCGGTCAAGCCTTTTTTAAAAAGCTTGTGGGTTTGGGCAAAGCCCAAGGTTTTAAAAATAAAATCAATTAAATATAAATGGAGGTTTTTTATTATGATTAGTGACAGAGTGAAAAAAGGACCAGATAAAACACCGCATAGGTCTTTGTTTAAAGCTATGGGATATACAGATGAGGAACTTTCAAGACCTCTTATAGGTGTTGTCAACGCTCAAAGTGAGATTGTGCCTGGACATATGCACCTTGATAATATAGCGAAAGCCGTGAAAGCTGGAGTTTTGGCGGCAGGCGGCACTCCTATTGAGGTTCCGGCTATTGGTGTGTGCGATGGTATCGCTATGGGACATATTGGTATGCATTATTCGCTTCCTACAAGAGAGCTTATCGCTGATTCTGTTGAGTGCCTTGCTACGGCCCACGGTTTTGATGGCTTGGTACTTATTCCTAATTGTGATAAAATTGTTCCTGGTATGCTTATGGCGGCGGCAAGGCTTAATATTCCCGCTATTGTTGTGAGCGGCGGTCCTATGTTGGCAGGACATCTTAAATGCGGTGCCGACAGAGAAAAACTTAGCCTTTCAAAAACTTTTGAGGCAGTTGGCGCTTTTGAGGCCGGTATTATTAATGAGAGTGAATTGAAAGAATATGAGGATAAGTCTTGTCCAAGCTGCGGTTCCTGCTCTGGTATGTATACCGCTAATTCAATGAACTGTCTTTCGGAGGTTATTGGAATGGCGCTTCCTGGAAATGGAACTATTCCGGCGGTTTATGGTGATAGAATAGGTTTGGCTAAACACGCTGGTACGCAAATTATGAAATTGGTTGAGAAAGATGTTAAACCAAGAGATATTATGAATGAAAAGGCGTTTAGAAACGCTCTTACTATGGATATGGCTTTAGGCTGCTCAACAAATTCAATGCTTCATTTGCCGGCTATCGCCCATGAGGCAGGTGTTGATATTACTCTTGATATGGCGAATGAAATAAGTGATAAAACACCAAATCTTTGCCATCTAGCGCCAGCCGGTCCTAACTATATTGAGGAGCTTAATGAGGCAGGCGGTATTCCGGCTGTTATGAGTGAAATAAAAAAACTTGGTCTTCTTGAACTTGATAATCCTACAGTTACTTTGAAAACGGTAGGTGAAAATATTGAAAACGCTTATAATAAAAACACTGAAATTATTCGTCCTGTGGAAAACCCTTATTCTAAAACAGGAGGTATTGCTGTTTTAAAGGGTAATATCGCGCTTAATGGCGCTGTTGTTAAAAGAAGCGCTGTAGCGCCGGAGATGCTTAAACATTCTGGTCCCGCAAGAGTGTTTAATTCTGAAGAAGACGCTATTTCCGCTATTTTTGGCGGTAAAATTGTAAGCGGTGACGTTGTGATTATTAGATATGAAGGGCCTAAGGGCGGTCCTGGTATGAGAGAAATGCTTTCTCCGACTTCCGCTCTTGCCGGTATGAAACTTGATAAAGAAGTTGCCCTTGTAACTGATGGACGTTTCAGCGGAGCGTCAAGAGGGGCAAGTATTGGCCACGCTTCCCCGGAGGCTGCCGCGGGGGGGAATATTGCCCTTGTTGAAGAGGGAGATATTATTGATATTGATATTAATGGGGGAATTCTTTCAGTTAGGGTTTCTGATGAGGTTTTGGCTGAAAGACGAGCTAAATGGACGGCACCTGAGCCAAAAATTAAAAAAGGCTATCTTTCACGATACGCAAGACTTGTTTCAAGCGCTGATAAGGGTGCTATTCTTGAATAATAAAGGAGTGATATGATGTTATTGAATGGTTCGGAAATTTTGGTTGAATGTTTGAAAGAACAAGGTGTTGATATTATTTTTGGATATCCGGGTGGTTCTGTTCTTAATATTTATGACGCTTTGTATAAACATAGAAATGAGATAAAGCATTATCTTACATCTCACGAACAGGGAGCGGCTCACGCTGCTGACGGATATGCCAGAGCTACGGGAAAAGTTGGCGTTTGTCTCGCCACGAGCGGGCCTGGGGCGACTAATCTTGTTACGGGTATCGCTACCGCGTATATGGACAGTATTCCTATGGTTGCTATTACAGGAAATGTGGCTTTGCCTCTTTTGGGAAAAGACAGTTTCCAGGAAGTGGATATAGCTGGTATTACTATGCCGGTTACAAAACACAATTTTATTGTTAAAGATGTTAATAAACTTGCGGATACTATTAGAAGGGCTTTTTATATTGCTAAAGAAGGAAGGCCTGGTCCGGTTCTTGTTGATATTACAAAGGATGTTACGGCAGCTATGGCGGAATATGAAAGAAAAGAGCCTAAAAAAGTTGAAAGACGTGTCGATGATATTACGGACGGAGATATTAAAAAAGCTGTTGAGCTTATTAAATCTTCTGAAAGGCCTTTTGTTTATGCCGGAGGAGGTGTTATTTCCTCTGACGCTTCTGAAGAACTTGTTGAATTTATAGATAAAATTGACGCTCCTATTTGCCTTTCCGCTATGGGACTTGGAGGTGTTCCGTCTTATAATGAAAGATTTACTGGTATGATTGGTATGCACGGAACAAAAACGTCAAATTTGCTTGTTAATGAATGTGATTTGCTTATTGCTGTCGGCGCTAGATTTAGTGACCGTGTGGCTACCAATATAGCGAAATTCGCTCCTGACGCTAAAGTTTTACATATTGATGTTGACGCTGCTGAAATCAATAAAAATGTAAACGCTTATTCTTCTGTTATAGGTGATTGTAAAGAAGTTCTTAAAATTCTTAATGAAAGAGTTGAAATTGCTGAACACAAAGAATGGATGGAAAAGGTTAAAGCGTATAAAGCTGAATTTCCTCTTAAATACGCTGAAGGAAATGAACTTAAACCTCAGTATATTATGGAGAGAATTAGTGAGATTACAAAGGGAGAAGCTATTATAGCGACGGAAGTTGGTCAACATCAGATGTGGGCTTGTCAGTTTATTGATTATAAATATCCACGCCATTTCTTGACTTCCGGCGGTTTGGGTACTATGGGATATGGCCTTGGAGCGGCTATCGGCGCTAAAGCGGGACGGCCTGACAAGGTGGTATTTAATATAGCTGGCGACGGCTGTTTCTATATGAACAATATTGAACTTGCCACTTCTGTCGCTAATGACTTGCCTGTTATTGTTGTTTTAATTAACAATCACGTTTTGGGTATGGTTAGACAATGGCAAAATATGTTTTATGACGCAAGATATTCTAATACTGATTTGGACAAGGCAACAGACTTTTTGAAATTGGCGGAGGCTTATAAAGCGGTTCCTTTCAATGTAACTAAACCGGAGGAAGTTGATGACGCTATTAAAAAGGCTATTGAACTTAATAAAACTTGTGTTATAAATTGTGAGATAGATATTGACGAAAAAGTATTTCCTATGATTCCAGCTGGAAAAAGCGCTGATGATATGATTACTTTTGATGATTTTGAGGAAAATTGAGACAGTTTAATATTTTAACGTGAGTTCGATGAAAAGCAGCGGCAAAAACGGCGAAACGGAGTTTCGCACAAAAGTTTTTGCCTCGCTTTTTTCAAAAAGCGAGCAGAGTTTGAGGCGGA
>CAOJPS010000116.1 GCA_948441255.1 uncultured Eubacteriaceae bacterium
TTGCCGCAGGCGGACGTAAAATATTTTTTTACCGTTATTCAAGTTCTTTCACTATCCTTAGTAAAAAAGAACCCCGAAAACAAATCCCAAGGTTCTTAAAAATATAGTCAAATCAGCAAAAAACTAAACCCCGGCGTCTTCATATCCGCCATCTTTGTAAACGCCGTTATACCCTTCTTTACGCCTGCCCTTATACCTTTCCTTATAAAAATCATTATGACCATCTCTAAACGCGCCTCTTCCGCCGTCCCTATATCCCTCTTTAGGAGAAATAACAACATACCTGAAAGCGCCCTCACCCTCACTGTGAGTAGTAACATATCTGTCATTTTGCAAAGCAGAGTGAATAATTTTTCTCTCATTAGGGTTCATAGGCTCCAAAACAACATCTTTTCTAAGATGCTTAGCCTTTTTAGCAAGACCTATAGCAAGACTCTCCAAAGTTTCTTTTCTCTTTTTTCTATATTGTTCCGTATCAATAGTGACATTAACAAACGAATCCTCCGACCTGTTTACAATAATACTTGTAAGATACTGCAAAGAATCAAGAGTCTGCCCTCTTTTTCCAATAACAACACCCATATTGTTACCGCCAAGGTCAATATTAAGATATTTACCCTCAATAAACTCACACTCAATATTAACGCTTATACCCATACAAACAAAAACTTCTCTCAAAAAATCCTTAGCGATTTTAATAGGGTCGACTTTTTTAGAAACTTTAACTTTAAAAGGCTTGCTGCCTATTCCCAAAAAACCTCTCGAACCTTCCTCAAGAATCTCAACCAAAACCTCATCAATACCAGCGTTAAGCTCTCTTAAGGCATTGTTCACGGCGTCTTCTTTTGTTTTAGCGATAACCTCAATACTTTTCAGCATAAAAATCACCTCTTCCTTTTCCCTTTACCTTTGTTTCCGACAGGCTCATCAATAATATTTTTTGAGTTTCCCCCGTCAAGAATTAATTTATTTTCATAATATTTGTTCAAAGCCTGCTGCTGAACAATCATAAAAATATTTGAAACAATCCAGTATAAGCCGACACCGCAGGGAAGACCAGACGTAATCCACGCCATAATAAGAGGCATAGTAATCATCATAATCTTCTGTTGAGATTGCATAGCGCTGTCCATATTTTTATTTTTACGCATCATAAGCCAGCTAGAAAGGAAAGTAGTAAGACCCGACAATATAGTAATAATAATTCCCGGCATGCCAAAACCAGCAACCTCCGTAAGATTTATACCAAAGCCAAAATACTCAATATTCTCCTTTTTGTCAATATTCTGATTTATTCTGTCACTCTGAAAAACACTTTTAACCTTATCCCATTGTTCCATACTAAATTTATCAAAAGCCTTAATCATATATTTTTCCTCAAGAGTGTTAAACTCCTCCGCCATATCTTCCGGCACCATAGCGGTAATCTCATTTACGGAAAAATCATACCAAAAAACAAATTTATTAGAATCATAATCAGCAAGAAGATTCTTTTCATCTTCCGACCTGTCTTTTTCACTTTTATTTCTTATACCATTAATTTCATCTCTCTTATCCAAAAGAACAGCGGCGGAATCTTTATCCTTTGAGGTATCCTCAATAATAACCTGAGCTATATCTTTATAAGTATCATTAATAGTATCAATAAAAGAATATGAATTCTGCATTATATAATAAAGCGCAATAAAAATAGGCAGTTGAATAATCAAAGGAAGACAACCGCTAAAAGGGTTATATTTATGTTTAGAATACAATTTTTGCATTTCTGTGTTCATTTTTCTTTTAACTTCAGGGTCAGCCAAATCATCTTTATATTTATCCTGAATTTTTTTAATTTCCGGCTGAATTTTACGCATAACAACCATAGATTTCTGCTGTTTAAAGGCGAGAGGAAGCATAATAAATCTCGCCACAATGGTAACAATAATAATTGATATACCAAGAGAAAAATTTTCTGTAAAAAAATAAACAATATTAAAAACAAAATTCAAAATTGTACCCAAAACCCAAGAAATAGGCCCAACAATAAAACCAGGCTCATCTTGAATAATATTAGCCAAAAAAGCGGCGAGCGAACTGAAACCAATCAAAACAACTACCTCCTAAATTTTCAAAAAAATACCAAATCAAGGCACAGGGTCATACCCGCCTTTGCAAAAGGGATTGCATCTTAAAACTCTCCAAAGAGCGAGATAAGAACCTTTAAAAAAACCATACTTCTTATACGCCTCATAAGCATAGCTGGAACAAGACGGATAAAATCTACAGCAGGGTCTTTTTAATGGAGAAATATATTTTCTATAAAAATCTATCATAAACAAACAAAATCTAGTGAGCATAATCTACCCCATTTCAGAAAAAAACTTTTACTCCTCCGAAACACAAATATTATGTTTTCTAATTAAATGATTTAAAGATTTGTATATGCTGTCAAAATCAGCGCCGCAGCAAGAATTGCGAGCTATAAAAACAATATCAAATCCAGGTCTGATATTCTTTTCCGACAATCTGTAACTTTCTTTAATAAGTCTTGTAACTCTACTCCTCACAACGCTTATACCAACCTTCTTGCTAACGGAAACTCCAAGACGATTAAAATCTCTGCCGTTTTTCAAAACATACATAACAAGATATTTATTGGCAATAGATTTACCCCTGTTATAAACAAATCTAAACTGATAATTTTTTTTTAAAGATTCAGTAAAAATCAAGGCTATTCAATCCTTACATTAGAATAAAAAGCCGCAAAAAGCGGCTCGGGTATAAATTTTCAAAATTCACCTATCACAAAAAATCAAGCTGTCAAAGCCTTTCTGCCTTTTCTGCGTCTTCTAAGTATAACCTTTCTGCCATTGGCAGTACTCATTCTTTTTCTAAAACCGTGAACTTTACTTCTTTGTCTTTTTTTAGGCTGAAATGTCATTTTCATTACAAAGCACCTCCTTTACATTAAATATGCCCAAGCACTGTTTCCATTATATTAGATAACAAAAAACAAGTCAAGTAAAACAGTAAAAAAAACCATAATTTTTTTAATTTTTTTAAAATTTGAAATATTTACGCAACAAAAATGTAATATAGATTTAACATATATAAATGATAATTAATTGTTCCAATTCTCTCCATCAGACTCTTTCAGCGTTTCCAAAGAACCTTCCAAGTCTTCAGAATTTTCCTCACTGTCTTCCTCATCAATATCAATATAATCTTCCTCTATTTTAGCGATGCTCATAACCTTAACATTCTCTCCAACATTAATGAGTTTAACACCTTGAGTAATCCTTCCGGAGGTTGAAATATCCCTAACTCTTATCCTTATAACAACGCCGTCACTTGTAATTATCATAAGTTCCTCGTTGTCATTAACCATATTAACTCCCACAACGTTGCCCGTTTTACTGGTAATTTTATAAGCCTTAGTACCCATACCGCCTCTCGACTGAAGTCTAAACTCATCAGCGTTAGTACATTTTCCATAGCCGTTTTCAGAAACTATAAGCATTTTAAAATCACCGTTAACAATTTCAGAAGCAATAACCTCGTCATCGTCTTTAAGCCTTATAGCGTGAACTCCAGACGCTGTCCTGCCCATAATTCTAACGTTATCCTCATCAAACTTTATAGCCATACCAAGCTTTGTAGCGACAAAAATCTGATTATCACCATTAGTCCTTTTAACAGAAATAAGTTCATCACCTTCTTTAAGACTAACGGCAATAAGCCCCGAATTTCGTATATTGCCAAATTTACTTGTTTCCGTTTTCTTTATAATACCCTTTTTAGTAGTCATAACGAGATAATCGTCCTCAAACTCTCTAAGAGGAATAACAGCGCTTATTTTCTCATCAGAAGACAGATTCAAAAGATTTACTATAGGAGTACCCTTAGCCGTTCTTCCCGCCTCCGGAATCTCATAAGTTTTAATTCTATACGCCTTGCCCTTATTTGTAAAAAGCAATATATAATCAAGATTTCCCGAAAGGAAAAGATTTTTAACTAAATCCTCGTCCCTTGTCTGCATACCCATAACGCCCTTGCCGCCTCTGTTTTGACTTTTATAAGTAGTAAGAGGAAGACGTTTTATATAATTAAGTCTTGTAAGGGTAACAACGCTCATTTCATCCTCAATGAGGTCCTCAATATCTATATCACCCAAATCCTGGACAATTTTAGTTTTTCTCTCATCGCCGTATTTTGATTTAATAACAAGAAGCTCATCTTTAATAACCTGATAAAGCCTGTTCTCATCAGCGAGAATAGCTTTCATTTCCTTAATAAATTCCATAAGCTCAGCATACTCGTTTTCAAGCTTTTCTCTTTCAAGACCAGTAAGACTTCTAAGTCGCATCTCAACAATAGCGGTAACC
The DNA here is from genome assembly GCA_948441255.1 of uncultured Eubacteriaceae bacterium. GTDB lineage: Bacteria > Bacillota > Clostridia > Lachnospirales > CAG-274 > MGBC114079. The sequence continues at coordinate 4,368 of CAOJPS010000116.1, forward strand.
TGAGGCTCTGTAAAATCAAATCTCGCCATAAGTCTTTCCTTAGCTTCATTTGTTGTTCTAGACGACCTTATAATGTTTATAACCTCATCAATATGGTCAAGGGCTTTAAGAAATCCCTCCACGATATGAGCTCTTTTAAGGGCCTTATTCAGCTCAAATTTAGTACGTCTTGTAACAACTTCTTCCTGATGTTCAAGATAATATTCAAGCATTTGTTTAAGATTAAGTATTTTAGGCTCACCCTTAACAATAGCGAGGAAATTTATGCTGTAAGTTTCCTGCAGGGAGGAAAATTTATAAAGCTGATTTAAAACAACAGTAGCGTTAGCATCTTTTTTACACTCAATAACAACTCTTATACCTTCTCTGCTGGATTCATCGTTAAGCCCAGATATTCCGTCAATTTTTTTATCTTTAACCAGTTCCGCTATTCTCTCAATCATACGAGATTTATTAACCTGATAAGGTATCTGAGAAACAATAATACGCTCTCTTCCGTTTTGAAGCGTCTCAATTTCAGCCTCCGCCCTAATTCTAATTTTTCCTCTTCCTGTTCTATAAGCGCTCAAAATACCATTTTTGCCAAGTATAGTAGCCCCTGTCGGAAAATCCGGTCCCTTAATAACGGTAAGAAGTTCATCAATATCTGTTTCTTTGCCCTCAAGGATATGATTATCAATAATCTTAACAATACCGTCTATAATCTCATTAAGGTTATGAGGAGGTATATTGGTAGCCATACCAACAGCGATACCTGATGAGCCATTCACAAGAAGATTAGGAAACCTTGATGGCAAAACCTCCGGTTCTTTTGTTTCCCCGTCATATGTATCCACAAGGTTTACAGTATCCTTATCAATATCGGCAAGCATTTCCATAGATATTCTGCTCATTCTCGCTTCAGTATATCTTTGAGCTGCGGCTGGATATCCATCTATATTTCCAAAATTCCCGTGTCCGTCCACAAGAGTATACCGCATAGAAAAATCCTGAGCCAGACGAACAAGGGCGTCATAAATAGCGGTATCACCGTGAGGGTGATATTTACCCATAGTATCGCCGACAATTCTGGCACACTTTTTATACCCCTTTGACGGGTCCAGATTAAGTTCGTTCATAGCGTACAAAATACGCCTATGAACAGGTTTAAGACCGTCCCTGACGTCCGGCAGTGCTCTCGCCACAATAACACTCATAGCGTAATCTATATAAGACGTTTTCATTTTTTCAGATATCTCAACGTCCATAATTTTATCAAACTGATTTTTATCATCCATCAAAACATACCTCCATTGACTTAAAGGCGCCAAACTTTGCAACCAAACCTCTTTTTTTGAAAAACCTTGAGGTTTCACCTCAAACTCCACAAACTTTTTGAAAAAAGTTTGACAAAAACTTTTGTGCGAAACTACGTTTCGCTGTTTTTTTCAGCAAAGCGGCAGCTTTGCGTATGGGTCAAGGGACTAGTCCCTTGTGGGGTGGTGGGGCAAAGCCCCACGGTCTTAATCTTTTAACAGGGCAAAGCCCTGCGGTTTTAAATATTTAAACATCAAGATTTGTAACATACCTGGCGTTTTCCTGAATAAACTCACGCCTTGGCTCAACCTTGTCACCCATAAGCTTGTCAAAAATCTCATCGGCTATTCTGGCGTCGTCCATAGTAACTCTCAAAAGTATGCGCCTTTCCGGGTCCATAGTCGTTTCCCAAAGCTGTTCCGGGTCCATTTCTCCCAAACCTTTATATCTCTGAATAGGTTTAAGTCCGTCACGGCCCACTTTTTCAAGAATGTTTGAAAGTTCTTTTTCCGTATAGGCATAATATTCTTTTTTAGCCTTTTCAACTTTAAACAAAGGCGGTTTAGCGAGATATACATATCCACCCTCAATAAGAGGAGCCATAAACCTAAAAATAAAAGTCAAAAGTAAAGTTGTAATATGAGCGCCGTCCACATCGGCATCAGTCATAATAATAATCTTGTGATACCTAAGTTTAGAAATATCAAAATCCTCGTGAATGCCCGTTCCAAAAGCCGTAATCATAGAACGTATTTCCTCATTTCCCAAAATTCTGTCAAGTCTGGCTTTCTCAACATTAAGTATTTTGCCTCTAAGAGGCAGAATAGCCTGTGTTTTAGGAGTTCTGGCGTCAACAGCGGAACCTCCGGCGGAATTACCCTCAACAATATAAATCTCACACTTTTCAGGGTCTTTTTCAGAGCAATCCGAAAGCTTTCCCGGAAGCCTTGAAACCTCCAGGGCGGATTTTCTTCTCACAAGTTCTCTCGCCTTTTTAGCGGCGTCTCTCGCCCTTGAGGCAACAAGCGCTTTTTCAAAAATAAGTTTTGCCGTCGCGGGATTTTCCTCAAGAAAATAAGTCAAATTTTCAGACAAAACAGTTTCAACGGCATTTTTGGCTTCACTGTTTCCAAGTTTTGTTTTAGTCTGTCCCTCAAACTGAGGATTTTCTATTTTAACGCTTATAACACAGGTAATACCCTCTCTTATATCATCACCAGATAAATTTTTATCACTGTCTTTCAGCAAACCAAATCTTCTTCCATAATCGTTTACCGTCTTTGTAAGTCCGGATTTAAAGCCGGCAAGATGTGTTCCTCCGTCTGTAGTATTAATATTATTGGCATAAGAATAAGTATTTTCGGCAAATCCATCATTATGCTGAAAAGCTATTTCCACAGAAACATTTTCTTTAACGCTCTCACAGTAAAAAACATCGTCATAAACAGGAGTTTTATTTTTGTTAATATGCAGCACAAACTCCTTTATCCCGCCCTCATAGTGGAAAACATCCTCAAGAATCTCGTTTTCATTTCTCAAATCTTTAAGTATTATTTTAATACCTTTAGTAAGAAAAGCGGTTTCCTGAAGATGCTGCCTTAAAATCTCATAATTAAAAACAGTTTCCTCAAATATTTCAGAATCCGGCTTAAATTCAACAAAAGTACCCGTAAAATCCTTTTCGCACTCGCCAACAACAGAGAGCTTGTCAAGCACCTCTCCTCTAGAATAGTGCTGTTCATAAACTTTGCCCTCACTGCATATTCTAACGGTCAGCCATTCACTCAAAGCATTCACAACAGAAGCGCCGACGCCGTGAAGCCCGCCTGAAACCTTATACCCTCCTCCGCCAAACTTGCCTCCAGCGTGAAGAATGGTAAAAACCACCTCAACAGCGGGAATACCCCTCTGAGGGTGAATACCAACAGGAATACCTCTTCCGTTGTCCTTAACAGATATAATATTATCCTTATGCACGGTAACCTCTATTTCCGAGCAAAATCCGGCAAGAGCCTCGTCAATAGAGTTATCGACGATTTCATAAACAAGATGATGAAGCCCTTTAGATGATGTACTGCCGATATACATACCTGGCCTTACCCTCACAGCCTCAAGACCCTCAAGAATTTGTATTTGATTTTCATTATATTCTGATGACATAAAAAAATCTTCCTTTCAACAATACTAAAAGTTTTAGAGAACCAGCGAAATAATTTTTTCCGCGAAATAAAAAAACGAGTCATATCACTGTTTCCCATCTATTCAGAAAACGCCGATAAAAAATAAAGATAAGTATGGCAATAGTAATCACAGTTTAAACACGCGAATCAATTTTCATTCGCCGGAGGCGATTTAAAGTTTTTTGCCAAGCTTTTTTTCAATATGTGCCGCAAAGAAGTGCGGACGGCTAGGGCTGGCTTTTGGCTTTGCCAAAAGCACTGACTAGCTTGCGGGTTTGGGCAGCGCCCAACAATCATTTTCAACAAAAAAATTATTTTAGGAAACACCGCACAAAGGATAATAAAAATAATTTTTTAAAGTTAAAATTTTGATTTTATCAATAAACTGTCATAAATAGCTTCCAATCTTTTTCTAAGCGCCAAAACAGATACAGGTGATATATATATTTTTGACTTTCCGTTTTTACACAAAATAACAGCGGTTCTAAAAACATTTTTTTCAAGAACAACACAGAACTTTTTTTTCATCATACTTTCAATAAACTCATAGTTAATTTTTCCATATATCTTATCAATATTAACCATAGCCACAATGTCCTTATAATAAACATCGACATCCGCGCCAATATTCAAAAACAACAAAACTCACTCCCATATCCAACCGCCGTACCAATCAACACTTTCCTTATATTATACCACAAAAAAGAAATTTTCGCTAGCAAAAAATAAAAAAAATCACAGTTATTTCATAAAGACAATACCGCAGAATAATAATTTCACAGATTTGGCTGTTTTATTGAATTACGCGGTATTGCCTAAATTTTTTACTGTGTGATGGTTCCCATATGCACTAAGTTAATATAAAAACCTTGGAGACTCCGTCTCCAAACCTCTG
>CAOJPS010000117.1 GCA_948441255.1 uncultured Eubacteriaceae bacterium
AAACGTAGTTTCGCACAAAAGTTTTTGTCAAACTTTTTTCAAAAAGTTTGTGGAGGTTGAGGTGAAACCTCAAGATTTTTAATACTTCAAGAGCATTTTTGGAGGTTTGGAATCTTTTTGCGATAGAAAAAGGTTCCATTAATTATAAATTTTCGTCGAACTCACGTTAAATTAAAATTATTGCTGTATAAACATTTGAGTCCAATAAGTTGTACTTCCTGATTTTATATAACCAAGTCCCATTTCTGTGAAATTTTTATTTAATATGTTTTTTCTATGACCTTCGGAATTCATCCAGGCTGTAACAACAGCTTCAGCTGTCTTTTGTCCTTTTGCTATGTTTTCTCCAGCATATTTATAATTTATTCCAAATTGTTTCATCATTGCGAAAGGTGAACCATATGTAGGTGATGTATGGTCAAAATAATTTTTATTTTTCATATCTTCTGATTTTAATTGAGCAATTTTTGTAAGTTCCGCGTTTAATTTTAATGGAGCAAGATTTTCTTTTGCTCTTTCTTTATTTACCAAATTAAGAACCTGTACCGCAATTTGAGATTCTGATGTTTGACTGTTATTTTGATTTGTAGTGGCTTCTGTAGTGGTTTCTGTAGTAGCTTCTGTAGTGATTTTTGTAGTGGTTTGGGTTGTGGCTTCTGTAGTTTGAATATTATTTTTTGTAGTGGCTTCTGTAGTTTGATTTGGTTTGTAACAATTTTGATAATTTAAGTTTTGCTGAATCTGAATTGGATTAACCCATTCATATTTTCGGCGGTCTTTTGATAATTTCCAGCCTGTTGTGCCAGCATATGCGGTTGTTGAGGTTAGTACAAGTACTGAACAAAATATTGTCATAAATTTTTTCATAATATTAACATCCTTTCAATTATGTTATTTTAAATTTTTTAGTTGTAGAGTAATTTTTTTAGTGCGAAACAATAAAAGAATTTTTTATGTAGTAAAGTTTTATTAAAGTTTATTTATTCTTTTATTGTTTCGCTATAATTTAAAATGAAAAAGCGTATTGTCACAGCAATTCTTATTTTTGAATTGCTTTTATGTATAGTGAAAGAACTTGAATAACGGTAAAAAATATTTTACGTCCGCCTGCGGCAAAAGTCGGTAAGCGAATTGTGAAACACTTCGCAGACTTTTGAGTAAAATAAATTTTTTTACTTCTTTTTAAGTTCTTTCACTATATTATTATGTTGTAGGGTGTGTTTGTTTCTAAATTGTTTCTTTGTATGTGTTTATATTACAATATCTTTAAGAAAATATAAAGTAAAAATTACTGCTATATAAGTAAAAATTAGTCTTTAATTGATGGTTTTGGCTGACTGAAATATGAATAATCCCTGAAAAGTCATAAAAAACAAAAGCACGGGAGTAATAAATTTCCTGTGCTTTGTGTTTTATGTACAGAGGCGGCGAAATGAAATTTGTAAGCAAGACTTACCGCCGCCTCGTAGGTTGAGCAGGAGGCTAAAAAGAGCAGCCTCCTGCTCAATTTAATATATTTATTTATTTATTGATATAAATATCGGCTTCAGATTTTTGAATCTTGATATATATTTAAAGCCTGCTTTTTCAAGCATATCATATGCTACCTCAAAATGGTCGGCTATATAATTAGGGGTATGGGCGTCTGAACCTATTGTTATAATTTCTCCTCCAAGTTCTTTATACCTTTTTAATATGGCATATTGAGGATAGGTTTGATTTAGTTTATATCTGTATCCAGAAGTGTTTATTTCTATACCTCTATTTTTATTTATCAATAATTTTAAAACTTCGTCTATTATATCATTATAATCAGAGTATTTTAACGTTTTATCGTTATAAGTCCCATAACGGCTTATGAAATCAATATGACCATAGACGCAGAATTTTTCTATGGAATTTATATTTTTTAGCATTTCAGTAAAGTATAATGTGTATGCTGTCTTTTTGTCCATTCCATCAAAAAAGTTGTCAAAGTAAAGGTCCTTTTGACATACAGAATGGGAAGAACCTATTATGAAATCAAATGGATAAGAACTTATAAATTCGTTTATTGTGTCTGACAGCTGACTTTCAAGTCCAATCTCTACTCCTAAAATCATATTTATTTTTGATTTATATTTTTCTTTCATTACATTGAATTTTGAAATTAAGTCATCATAATGAGGAGGCTCATATTTAATGTGGTAATCTACGTGGTCGGTTATCGCTATTTCGTTTATACCTTTAGTTATAGCGGAAAGAATCATACTTTCCATATCGGCGTCACTGTCTGAAGAATAGTTTGTGTGAATATGATAATCAATTTTGAACATTTTTATCTCTCCTTATAGTAATTTGATAAATGAGGTTATAGTAATTATAAAATTTCATCGAGTTTACGTTATATTAACGTGAGTTCGACGAAAAATTACGATAAAACTCAGCGAAACGTAGTTTCGCACAAAAGTTTTTGTCAAACTTTTTTTAATATGTGCCGCAAAGAAGTGCGGACGGCGTAAGCCGGCTTTTGGCAAAGCCAAAAGCACTGACTATGTTTGTGGAGTTTGAGGCTGGTCACAAAATCAAAGATTTTGCTGCTCGCCCATGCAGCCAGGGTGAAACCTCAAGGTTTTTAATGCGCAGAGAGCATTTTTGGAGGTTTGGAACCTTTTTGCGATAGAAAAAGGTTCCAATTAAACATAAATTTTATCGAACTCACGTTATATTATATCACAAATTTCTTTGAAAAACCATTTTTATTATGCTCAATTTTCCTTTTATTGCATATAACGCTTGATTTTCATACTGTTTATATGTTAAAATTAAACTGTATTTGTGTATCAATGTCATATGGCAATTTATTGATTGACAGGGAGGTTAAAAAATGTCAGCCGATTATTTTAGTGTTCTTATTTCTTTTGCGGGCGGACTGGGTTTGTTCCTTTATGGAATGAATATTATGGCTTCGGGTTTGCAGAAAGCCGCGGGAAGCAAAATGAAAAAGCTTTTAGAAATACTTACCAAAAATAAATTTTTGGGAGTGTTGATTGGCGCGTTTGTTACGGCTATTATTCAAAGCAGTTCTGCCACCACTGTTATGGTGGTCGGTTTTGTTAACGCAAGTCTTATGACGCTTAGACAAGCTGTTGGTATAATTATGGGCGCTAATATTGGTACTACAGCTACAAGCTGGATTGTATCAAGCGCTGAATGGGCGGAATATTTAAAACCGGAGGTACTCGCGCCTATTGCTGTCGCTGTTGGAGCGGCTATGCTTATTTTTTCAAAAAGAAATAATATTAAACAGATTGGTGAGATTATTGTTGGTTTTGGTATACTTTTTATTGGTATAGAAATGATGACAAACGGTGTTGAGCCTTTGAGTCACTCCCCAGTTTTTAAGGATATATTTAGAGAACTTGGTGAAAATCCAATTTTAGGAGTTCTTGCTGGCGCGGTTGTTACGGCTATAATTCAAAGCAGTTCCGCTTCTGTCGGTATTTTGCAGTCGCTGGCTTTTTCGGGGCTTGTTACTTGGAATTCAGCTATATATATTATTATGGGACAGAATATTGGTACTTGTGTTACGGCTATGCTTTCGGGTATAGGCGCATCTAAAAACGCTAAAGGAGCCGCTTACATACATCTTTTGTTTAATGTTATCGGAAGTGTATTTTTCAGCATTTTGGCGTATCTTTTCTTTGCGTTTGTTAATACGGATATTGGAAATACACCAATTAATCTTCTTGAGATAAGTATCGCTCATACGGGATTTAATATAGCGAATACTGTTATTATGTATCCGTTTAGCAATACACTTGTTAAAATCGCTGAAAAAATTTCTGTCAGAGGAAAAGCCGTGGATGATGAGTCAGAACCTGTTCATCTTGATGACCGTATTATGGAAACTCCTGCTTTCGCTATACAAAATTGTATGAGAGAAATTGTTAGAATGGCATATATGGCATATGACAATTTCAGATTTTCGGTTGACGCTATTTTAAATAAAAATGAGGAGAAAATAGCAAAAGTTCTTAAGAGAGAAAAAAGTATTGATAAGCTTCAAAAGGCTATAACTCAATATATGGTTAAACTTTGCAGTACAAATATTAATGAAGGTGAAAAAAATACGGTTATGTCACTTTTTCATACTGTAAACGATATTGAGAGAATTGGTGACCACAGTGAAAATATTGTTGAATTGGCTCAGTTTATGATTCAGGAAAATATTAGGTTTTCTAATATGGCTTATGATGAAATGCAGAAGATTTGCGGAGAATGTATTGAATGTGTTGAAAATTCTGTTAAAGCTCTTGAAAATGTAGATATTGAAAAAGCGGAGTTAGTGGTTAAGGGAGAGGCTACTATTGATTATATGGAAAAGGAATTTAGAGCCAAACATATTGAGAGGCTTGCTAAGCTTGAGTGTGACACCACAACGGGAGTTGCTTTTTTGGATACGCTGACTAATATTGAAAGAATTTCAGACCACGCTTTAAATGTTGTTCAGGGAATTTTAAAAAGAAAGTGAGAAAAAATTTTAAAAAGATAATGTTATAATATTGTCAAAGTTGAAATTTTATTCTATAATAAGTATAATGATTTGGTAGAAATATCAATTCTGGTAAGCAAGCGCCGGTTGATTAAATGATACTGAACAGGCGTTTCCATAAATATATTTTATTTGCTGAAAGGAGAAATTAACTTATGTTAAACAAAAAAACAGTGGAAGACTTACAGGTTAAGGGAAAAAAAGTTTTGGTTAGATGCGACTTTAACGTTCCTTTGAAAGACGGCGTTATTACAGATGAAAACAGAATTGTAGCCGCTTTGCCTACAATTAAAAAATTGATTGGTGATGGCGCTAAGGTTATTCTTTGTTCTCATCTTGGAAAACCTAAAGAACCTACTCCAAGCGCTTCTTTGGCTCCGGTTGCTAAAAGACTTTCTGAAAAGCTTGGTAAAGATGTTATTTTTGCCGCTGATGATACAGTTGTTGGAGATAACGCTAAAAAAGCCGTTGCGGATATGAAAGACGGTGATGTTGTTTTGCTTCAGAACACAAGATTCAGAAAAGAAGAAACTAAAAATATTGATGATTTTAGCAAAGAACTCGCGAGCCTTGCGGAAGTTTATGTGAATGACGCTTTTGGTTCTTCTCACAGAGCTCATTGTTCGACTGTAGGCGTTACAAAATTTATTAAAGAATCCGCTGTGGGATACCTTATGGAAAAAGAAATTAATTATCTTGGAAATGCTGTTAATAATCCTGAAAGACCGTTTGTCGCTATTTTGGGCGGAGCTAAAGTGTCAGATAAAATTGACGTTATTAACAATCTTCTTGATAAGGTTGATACTTTAATTATTGGCGGTGGTATGGCGTATACTTTTATGAAAGCTAAAGGATATGAGGTTGGAAAATCTCTTCTTGAGGAAGAAAAAGTTGATTATGCCAAAGAGATGATGAGCAAAGCGGAGGAAAAGGGCGTTAAATTCCTTATTCCTATAGATACTGTTGTTGGTTTGGAGTTTAAAAATGATACTGAGTTTAAAACTGTTGACTCTGATAAAATTGAAGCTGATTGGCAGGGATTTGATATTGGAGAAAAAACAAGAAAATTGTTTGCCGACGCTTTGAAAGACGCTAAGACTGTTGTTTGGAACGGACCTATGGGTGTTTTTGAGTTTGAAAACTTTGCTAAAGGTACTATCGCGGTTGCTCAGGCTTTGGCTGATATTGACGCTACAACAATTATTGGCGGCGGTGATTCAACAGCGGCTGTAAATCTTCTTGGATTCGGCGATAAAATGAGCCATATCTCAACAGGCGGCGGAGCTTCTCTTGAGTTCCTTGAGGGAAAAGAACTTCCGGGCGTTGTCGCTGTTAATGACAAATAAAATATATAGTGTTTTTGGGAGGATTAATTATGAGAAAGAAAATTATAGCCGGCAACTGGAAAATGAATAAAACTCCGAAGGAGGCTTTGGAACTTGTTGACCTTTTGAAAAGCAAAGTTGATACAGACAAGTCTGATGTTGTTTTTTGCGTTCCTTTTGTTGACCTTATTCCTGTTGCCGAGGCTCTTAAAGGCACTAATATTGCCGTTGGCGCTCAGAATATGCATTTTCAAAACAGCGGAGCGTATACAGGCGAGGTTTCAGCCGATATGCTTCTTGATATAGGAGTGAAATACGTTATTATTGGTCATTCGGAAAGACGGCAGTATTTTAATGAGACTGATGAAACTGTAAACAAAAAAGTTCTGAAAGCTATTGAGAAGGGCTTGATTCCAATTGTTTGTGTGGGTGAATCTCTTGAACAGAGAGAGAAAAATGTTACTGTTGACTTTGTTCGGATTCAGGTTAAATCGGCTTTTAAAGATGTTACCTCTGAACAGGCGAAAGGCGTTGTTTTAGCTTATGAACCTATTTGGGCTATTGGAACAGGTATTACCGCTACAAGCGAACAAGCGGAAGAAGTTTGTGCCGCTATTAGAAAGACTGTCGCTGAAATTTATGACCAAAGCGTCGCTGATGAGATTCGTATTCAGTATGGCGGAAGCGTTAACGGCTCGAATGCCGGGGAATTGTTTGGTATGGCTGATATAGACGGAGGCCTTGTAGGCGGGGCAAGTCTTAAAGAGGATTTTGAAAGCATAGTTAATTATTAGGAGATTGTTTTATGGATAAAAAATTAACTGTTTTAATGATACTTGACGGTTTCGGTATAAATGACAAGACGGAGGGAAACGCTGTTAAGCAGGCTAATACTCCGAATATTGACGATATGATGAGCAAATATCCTTTTGTTAAAGGATACGCAAGCGGTCTTGATGTGGGGCTTCCTGATGGTCAGATGGGAAATTCGGAAGTTGGACATCTTAATATGGGTGCCGGCAGAATAGTTTATCAGGAACTTACTCGTATTACAAAATCAATTTCTGATGGTGATTTTTTTGAAAATCCAGCTTTAAAGGCGGCTATTGATAATTGTAATAAAAATAATTCTGATTTGCATTTGTATGGTCTTTTGTCTACAGGCGGTGTTCACAGTCATATTGAGCATCTTTACGCTTTGCTTAAACTTGCTAAAATGAATAATATTGAAAATGTGTATGTCCACGCTTTTCTTGATGGACGAGATACTCCTCCTACTTCAGGAAAAGGTTTTCTTGCTGATTTAGAAAATAAAATGAAAGAAATAGGCGTTGGAAAAATCGCTACTGTTTCTGGAAGATATTACGCTATGGACAGAGATAAAAGATGGGACAGAGTTGAGAAAGCGTATAACGCTATAGTTTTTGGCGAAGGTGAGAAAGCGGAAAGCGCTGACGCTTGTATAACAGAGTCTTACGCTAAAGATGTAAATGACGAGTTTGTTGTTCCTACGGTTATTCTTGAAAACGGTCAGCCTACGGGAAAAATTAAGGAAAATGATTCTATTATTTTCTTTAATTTCAGACCGGACAGAGCAAGAGAAATTACAAGAGCTTTTTGTGATGAGGAATTTGATGGGTTTGAAAGAAAAAACGGATTTTTCAATGTTAAATATGTTTGTTTTACAAATTATGACGTTACTATTAATAATAAAGAGGTTGCTTATAAACATCAGACGCTTACAAATACTTTAGGCGAGTATATTTCAAAGCTTGGACTTAAACAAATGAGGATTGCCGAGACAGAAAAATACGCTCACGTTACTTTCTTTTTTAACGGCGGTGTTGAGGAACCTAACAAAAATGAGGAAAGAGTCCTTGTTCCCTCTCCTAAGGTAGCCACCTATGATTTACAGCCTGAAATGAGCGCTTATGAGGTTACTGACAAATTGATTGAGAATATACTTAAAAATGAACAGGACCTTATTATTATAAATTACGCTAACCCTGATATGGTTGGACATACGGGAGTTATGAGCGCCGCTGTTAAGGCTGTTGAAACTATTGACGAATGTGTTGGCAAAGTTATTGAGGCCTTGAAAAAAGTCAACGGACAAATGTTTTTGTGCGCTGACCACGGAAATAGTGACCAGCTTATTGATTATACTACAGGTCAGCCATTTACAGCTCATACTACAAATCCTGTTCCTTTTGTTCTTGTAAACTGTGATATGGCGAAAGGTCTTAAAGAGGACGGAAAGCTTTGTGATATCGCGCCGACATTACTTGATATGATGGGACTTGAACAGCCTAATGAAATGACAGGACATTCTTTGCTGATAAAATAATATTTTTTTAGGACACATTAATTATATGGTATTTCCTTCACGGAAATCAATTTTAAAAAATTTTAAGAGCTATTGGAACCTTTTTCTATTGTAAAAAGGTTCCAAACCTCCAAAAATACTCTTGAAGTATTAAAAACCGCAGGCTCTGCCCCATATGCACTAACTTAAGAAAAACCTTGGGCTTTCAGCCCAAACCCGACTTCT
>CAOJPS010000118.1 GCA_948441255.1 uncultured Eubacteriaceae bacterium
GTTCCTCATATTCGCTTATTGTCTTAAATATCTGTTCGGCTGCTTTCTTTACATTTATATCAGCGGATATTTCAATATCATAATTTTTACTAATTCCCGGAACAGATACATTTAAAATAACTTTATCCATAATATTTCCTTTCACAAATTTTAAATCAATATATCTTTTAATAAAGTCCTTTCAACTGTCCATTAATTTGCGACAAATACTTTGAATGAACATCATAAATATGATTTGCGTCATTTATTTTTTCTTTACCCATAAGCAAACTAAATAACTTCATATCATTTGTAATAAGGCTGTTTGCGATATATTCTCCATTTAAATGAACATCTGTCAAAAATTCATATTTTTCTGTAAGCATCTTCATTTCTTCCATATTCATAGTTCCAAATTTGCCAGTTTCAGATACTAAATTTGATTCTAGACTTTGCGATATTTCATATATTGCCTTTATTGAGGTTACATCATTAATTGAATCTGAACTTCCAAGTATCATATCCCCCGCAAACAATCCTAATTTACATCCGGTTTTAAATGAACCTGCGCCTTCCTTTAATTTACCAAGTCCATCAACTTTATTTTTTCTGTTATTTATAGCCGATTTATCTAAGTTATTAGTCTGACTTTTATTTTCAGGGTTTATTAAAATGTCTTTAAGTTCTTTTTCACGCTGCTTATAATATGTGTCACTTATTTTTTCTATTGAATCATACCTTGACGTCGTTAAAATCTTAATACTTGCATTTGTCTTGTCCGTTAAATTCTTTTTTGTCTTTATTATAGCCGACTTTAATTGTTCATCATCTGTACTGTTATATATAGCATCTAATATTTCATTTTTATATTGCGTGGATGCGCCCAAAACAGTAATTAACTTAACTTTTTCATTTCCATCAACTGCGTTTTCTATTATATCTTTGACCAAATCCGCTGTTTCCTGAACAACTTCTCCTTTACTTCCAGCTTCAGGTGAAATAGTTCCTGACACAATATCAAAGATATCAAAACCATAATCTATAATTGATTTATCTGTATCGAAACTAGATTGACTATTAACAGCGTCTTCAAAATTCATATCATACATAGCTAGTAAAGAAGATAAAATTGTAATATATTTATCTTCATTGACTTCATTTTTCGTAATATATTCCGCAACTTTATCCGTAATATGTCCTGTTAAGCTATCAACATACATTTCTTTATATAACAATTTATAAAGCAGTTGGTCATCATTAAACAAAAAATCTTTATTGCCCTTAAAAATATTAGCAAATCTTACTTTTGCATCTCTTAATTTATCTTCATCTGTTAATACATTTTCTTTATTATTCTCAATATTGCTGTTTCCATTTGAATATAAATTATTCTTTAATATATTTGCTGATTTAGATAACCTTTCAGTTTCATTATATTTATCAATTGTATTTTTCAAAAATTCTGTATGTCTGTATAAATCATTTTCAGCATCATCAAGACTATTTTTAAGTTTGTTCATAGCAGTAAACAGAGTCAGTTTACTTTTTACTTTCCAATCCATTTGATTATAAGTATTATAAAACTCATTGCTTATTTCAGATATATTATTCATTGCTGAAGTCAGTTTACTTGATATTTCTGATAAACTGTCAGTCCTTACTCTGATAACACTCATTTCTGTTTCACCTGCCTTTTTTCTCTTACCTTAAATTGAGTTTACAATCTTTTGTTTTTCATTTCAACAATTCTTGACGGATTGCACTTTTTTTGGGATAACTTACATCTATTCAAAAAATTGCTGCAAACCGTCAATTTTAATATTAAATTTTTTATTGAGTAAATCCGAAATTTTATTTAAAATATCATTTATAGTTACTGATGATATTCTAATGCTTTTATTTCCATAAGTATTTGGGATAACCGCCCAAAGATAGTCATTTGTTATAAAATAAAGCAAATATTCAGTTTTATCTGTTTTACAGTCACTGCATAATGAAAATGTAATCATATCACCTTTGTTTGAAAAAACCGCTTTCATCTCACCATATAATTCTTTTTTTATATCACAGTCCGAAAGCATCAATTCAAATCCAGTTTCATCATTTTCTTTAATCATATTTTGCATAAGTTTGTATTGTTTAGACGTAACTATAAATTTATCATTAATGCCTTCCTTACCTGATTTCCCGATTTCACAAAATGCAGAAATATAATCATATATCTCTTTATTATCAGAAATATATGTAAATATATAATTCTCATTGTTGCCGCTTTCAGTTTCAATCAATACGCTAACATTATTTTTCATATAAAATATTTGTCTGCATTGAAATTCTCTAATAACTTTTTTGCAGCTTATAACCTTTTTAGGACTTACAACAGGTTTAAAATACTCAATAATTTCTTTGTTAAGTACAAGGCTTCCTGAAATATCCTTAAATACATAATTTTTTTCAACAAGATTTTTTTCAGCTTTTTCAATAATCTCTTTTGAAGATAAATCCGTTTTCAAATTTTCATCAAAAAGGTATCTTACTCCCATTGCGCACATTATGTATATAATTTCATATTTACTGAATATATAACCCATACCGCTGTCAATCTTCATAGATTCACCTCACTGCAACAGTTTTTTTACTTCTGCTTTATATGTTCTTGACATTGACACTTTGCTGCCGTTTTTCATTTCAATATATTGTTCTGTCATAAATATATTTTTAACTTTTTCTTTATTTATAATATAACTGTTATGACATCTCAAAAAACCGTTTCCAAGTTCGTCCACTAATGCGGATAAGCTGTTATAGCAGCTTATCCTTTGTTTATCTGTATAAATATTTATTTTTTTATTTAAAGCTTCTATGTATATAATTTCATCATAAGAAATTTTATAAACAGCCGCTCCTGTAGTAACGGTTAATATTTTTGAACTGTTTTTTTCACCCATATTATAGTAAACTAATACATTTAATACAGCTTTTCTTATATCATTTTCGTCTGCGGGTTTATTTATAAACCCACTTGGCATAATATTTTGATTTACAAGCATATAGAGAAGTTCAATATGAGCGGTAACAAATACAAGAAATACATTTTTTCTTTGTTCTCTCATTTTTCTCGCAATATCAATTCCTGTTATATTGCCATATATAACATCAAGAAAAATCAGGTAGGTATATTCATCTCTTATTTTATAGTTAATAAGCATTTCCGGCTTTGCCTTAAAAACTTCAGTTTCTTTTCCGATTGCCAATTCCTTTATCAGACGATTAATACAGACCACAAGTCTATCAGAACTTTCCTTTTTTTCATCACAGATAACAATTCTAAACATTTTATTTTCCCTCTGCCTTTATAAAAGGAGCTTTGAAAGGATGGTATTCGCCGCAGTCAACATAGAAACCTTTTCCTTGTGCCGCCTCGTATTTGTTTTTAACTGCATAAGGAACATTGATATTAAAGAATGTAAGATTATCTATATTACCAAGTACAATACCCGATTCATTTCTGAATATTTTATCAAATCCCTGTGACCTGTATTTATTAACTGCTCTCGAATTGAAACCTACAAAAATATTTATTCTTGAATCTTCGGATACTTCCAATATTTTTTGGAAAATGGCGATATGTGTTTCGGTAGACATCTTGAAAAAATAATCGAAATCATCTATTATACATATAATTTCGTTATATCGTTTCATAAATTCCGATTTTGACAATTCGCCCGAATATTCCTTGAACTCGTTATGCCTTTTGCTCATTTCCAAAGCAAAATCTTTCATAAATTCAGAAAACTCCGAATCGTTGCTTGCGTAATGTTGTATTTCACGACCTTTATTAAGAGTTTTCACACTTTGTTCTTTACTGTCAACAAGCCATATTTCTCTGCTCTCGTTTGTACGAATAATATTCGCAAGTATTGTGCTTTTGCCTGTTTCGTTGTCACCAAGCACATCAAATACATAATTATCGTCAAAACTCAAAGAGATAAGAGATATATCTTCTGTATCATATCCAAGAGGTATTTTTTCGGAATTTATTGCACTTGTATAATCATCGTTCAATATAACCGATTCAATATCCATATCCTCGGGAATAACAGGAAGATTATCAGGTGTATATCCGCCCCAATTTTCAGCCATTTTCTTAAAGTCCTCACGAATAAGCTTAACTCTTTCTGCTTCATTTGTTTCACAAACGGAAAGAGCTGTCTGAAATTCAAAAACATTTCCTGCATTTACAAGACCTCTGCCTTTCACATTTTCGGGAAATACACCGTTTGTTTGTCCGACAACATTTACATAATCGTATTTATCATTAAGCTGCAATGTATATACCGCTTTAATATTTTCTGAAACTCTTCTTTTTACCGCATTTACAGACACACAGTTAAAAGCAAGATAAATTCCGTAATTTCCGCCCTCTCGTGAAAGTTTAACAAGAGAAGTTTCATATTCCTGATAAAGTTCCATAAATGCCGAATAATTATCTATAAAGAGTATGATTGCGGGAATTGCCTTTTCGCTTGCCTGCATATATGATTTAAGATTTCCGACACCATATTCAGCAAATAATTTTTTCCTCTCAGATAATTCTTTGTCAATTCTTTGAAATAATTTATCAATTTTACTTGCGTCATCAGAGAATATAACATCTCCCACATGAGGAAGTTCCTTACAATAAGTAAGACTTCTACTTCCAAAGTCCATAATATACATATTAACAATTTCAGGAGAGTATTTATTTGCCAAAGTATATATAAGGGTTTGAAAAAATGTGGTTTTTCCTGTTCCGGGAGCGCCATATAAAAGTAAATGACCATTTTCACCAAAATCTACAGTTACAATGCCTTGGTACTGCTTTTCAGGTTCGTCATAAATACCAACAACAACTTTAAGCCAGTCCTCAAAACTTAGCCAATCTTTCCCGTTAAATCCTCCCTGACTTTTATCAATATCTTTAATAAATAAAACTTTGGGCAAAGGCGGAAGCCATAAACTAAGAGGTTCAATATTTTGCGCTTTTGAATAATTATGTATATAATCAACAATTACAGAAAGCTGTGTATCTTCACCATCATTTTTGCCTTTATCATTATTTATTCTGTAAAGCTCATTGCCTTGTAAATCCAGGCAGACAACACTTAAACCGTCATCACCGACAGTATTGTCCGCATCATATTTTTCACCGCTGTATCCGCTTTGAATCTGCTTAAATATCTCATCATTGCCAACTTGAACAAAACCACGTCCGGGAAGAGTTATTGACGCAGCATCATCTCTTTTAAGCATTTCCTTGCTGTCCTGCCTGTCTGCAACCTTTAAGCATACTCTAAATCTTGTGTTGCTCCAAATCTGATCATTAACGACACCCGATGGCTTTTGTGTTGCAAGTATTAAATGAACACCTAAACTTCGACCGATACGAGCAGTTGAAATGAGTTCTGCCATAAACTCCGGTTCCTGTGTCTTAAGTTCTGCAAATTCATCAGATATAATTATAAGATGAGGGAGAGGAACTCCGCCTTCACCTTTTTTATATTTTATCTGATATTGGTCTATGTGATTAACACCATACTCTTTAAAAATAGCTTGACGTCTTTTTAGTTCGCTTTGAAGAGATACAAGCGAACGCTTTATCTGATTTCCTTCAAGATTTGTTATTGTTCCCACAACATGGGGAAGATTTACAAAAGCATTTGCCATACCGCCGCCCTTGTAGTCTATAAGAACAAAGCCTACATCATAAGGATGATAATTTATAGCCAGAGAAAGTATAAATGACTGTATAAACTCACTCTTCCCTGAGCCTGTTGTTCCCGCAATAAGTCCATGTGGACCATGATATTTCTCGTGTATATTAAGAGAAAATACTTCGTCACCGCTGCCTATACCAATAGGAGCTTCAAGAGTTTTAAAAGCTTGTGATTCTTTCCATCTTCTTGGTATAATAAGTTCATCAATACTTTTAGCTTTATAAAGTCCCAAAAAACTAAGCCTTTCGGGTATCATAATTTCTTCTGCTGCCTCATTTATTTTAATAGATGCAAGCATTTCAGAAATTTTATCTGCATTTATTCCAACACTTATATCGGGTATAAACGTCATCATTTTTCCCGAATTATCATTTTTATCATAAACCGTACATTCGTTTTGAGAAAGCTGAACTATATTTTGACATACACTTGGCAGTTTAGTAATGGAATCATAAGATAGTACAAATGTCATACCATATTTCCAAGCATCATCTATAAATGA
Source organism: uncultured Eubacteriaceae bacterium (assembly GCA_948441255.1). Classification (GTDB taxonomy): domain Bacteria; phylum Bacillota; class Clostridia; order Lachnospirales; family CAG-274; genus MGBC114079. The sequence goes on from CAOJPS010000118.1 coordinate 6,238, forward strand.
TTTTATATTGCTGTCATTTCCAATCAATGAACTGTCATTTATAAATATTATATAATGAGGCATAAATTTTTCTTTCTTATCTGCAGTCACCCTTTCTTCATAAATTGCTCTCAATATATTTAAAACAAAATAACTTCCATTTTTATTATTGGCAAGTAATCTATTTTTCTTTCCTTTACTCCAGCAATGAGGAAGACATTTTACAAAATTCCAGTATCTATTTTCTTTTTTATCAAATAACAAAGCTATTTTAACTTCATCATAAGAATGAGTCACTGAAATTCTTAAAATCATTGTTTTTACAAGATCAGCTTGCCTGTTTTTGTCCCCTATAATACCTATCATTCCCGCATCTTCCAAAGATAATGAAATAGGAACATCCGAAAGGTATTTATACTTTTCCTGTATAACAGACGCATAGCTTTTAAGAGGATCATCCTCAATAGTAAATCTTTCTTTTGGTATATTGATACCAACAGTAAATTTTCTTATGCCTTTTCCAATCCTTATATCAAGAAATCCCTCGTCAAAAGGCGTATGATTCCATAATGTCGAATCGTTTTTTAAGGCTCCGTTTAACAAACTTTCAAGAGACGGAAAAACTTCATCATATACTTTTCTGTTATACTCAGCTTTTTCAGCTAAATCTTTATCAATATTATCAATGTAAGCCTTATATTTTTCTTTTCTTATTCTTTCTTCTTTTTCAATCTGATTTCTTGTATATCTGCGGGAAAGAATCGGCCATAGAACAGCACCTATAAACATACTTACAGCCATCATAGTACTTGGAATCATAGATCTTCCGCCGCTGTTTGCTCTTATCATAAATATAACACTTACAATCATAGCCATACTCATAGTGAGCGATGGTCCGATAGTATATAAAAGAGGTCTCTCTTTATTTTCTTTTTTATTTGTCGGAGGGTCTATATCTATATTTTCAGTAATAAGTCTATGAGTTATCCTCGGCGACCTTGAAAAATAATCCTCCTCATCGCCTAAATCAAACATATTGCCTGCGGCTGGTACAATTTTATTTTCTTTATACTCATATATCTGCAAATCACACCTTAGTTTTTTATCCGGGTTATTAACCGCTAATATATTTCCAAGATAAATCATTTTAAGTTTATTGCAGCTTATTATATCCCCAAAATGAACTCTTTTTTTATCATTTATTAGCTTTCCGCAATGATATATTCTGTTTATATAAGGAATTACATAGGCTTTACCGGACTCATATTGAAGTGCAAAATATTTGTTTGTTCCATTTTCTTTTTCATAATGAAACGGACCGTTTTCCCCCACTTCGATATAATCTGAATTTACCAAATACTTATCAAAAGAAATAATATCACTGCTGCTTTCAAACATAAGAAGTCCTATTTTATCATTACTGTTTTTTAAAGTCAGCAGTACCATATTGTCTTCGTTTATAATGTTATCAGAATATTCTTTTCCGTCCTTTCCTGTTATAGCTGAAAAATGACCGTTAATTCTTCTAATTCCATTATTAAAGTCAATAAAAAAAATGATATCTTCATTCAATCCAGTTTCATACGAATACAAATGGAGTTCATATCTGCCATCAAGAACATTATGAAAAAAATATTCTTTAAAAATACTTTTATAAAATATCTGTATAATCAAAGTTTTTCCTCCTGAATAACTACCATCGAAAATAAATTTCAAGCAAAATAAAAGACGATTCATATTGATTCTTTTAATAAAAAGAATAATTTTTTACTTGAGTTTACATAATATAATGTGAATTCGACAGAAATTATATTATAATTAGATCCTTTTTATATCACAAAAGTGGTCTAACCCACCCCAAAAAAAGCTCTTTAAGCATTAAAAACTTTTAGACTCTGCATCAAACTACGCAAACTTTTGTGCGAAACTACGTTTCTTCAATTTCACTGTTATTTTTCGTCGAACTAAAGTTATAGTCAAATCACTTAAAAACAAGCAAGTTCGACAGCTAAAAATCCTTTTT
>CAOJPS010000119.1 GCA_948441255.1 uncultured Eubacteriaceae bacterium
CAACAACCATGCCCACAACTCTCACCCGCGGCGGTGACGCCATAATAAAAGATATCGCGTCGTTATGCTTGAAAGTCTGTGAAGAAGGTAAAATTTCTATTAATAATATAGAAAAAATTGGAATAGGAATTCCTGGAACAGTTTCACGAAAAACAGGAATGGTGATGTATTCCTGCAACCTTCCAATTGAAAAAGTAAACGTGGCGGAAATCGTTTCAAAAATGTGCGGCAAATCCGTAACCATACTAAATGACGCTGACGCCGCGGCATACGGCGAATACATCACATTGAACAGTAATGTTGAAAGTTTTATATGCATAACATTGGGAACGGGCATCGGCGCGGGCGTTATTATAAACGGAAAAATTTATAACGGTTTTAACAGCGCCGGAACCGAAATAGGACATACAACACTTATCAAAGACGGCTTACAGTGTTCCTGCGGCCGCAAAGGCTGTTGGGAAAAGTACGCTTCCGCCTCCGCTTTAGTTGAGCAAACAAAAATAGCGTTAGAAAAAAATCCTGATTCTATTATGGCAAATTATGAAGTCATTGACGGCAAAACAGCGTTCCGTTCCGCTGAAAAAGGAGATTTAACAGCAAAATATGTTATAGACAAATATATTGAGTATGTTGCCGAAGGCTTAGTAAACGTAGTCAATGTTTTTCAGCCAAACATACTTGTAATCGGAGGCGGTATCAGCCGAGAGGGAGAACCATTTATAGGAAAAATCCGAGAATTTGTATATAAATACGATTACAATCGTTATATGGATAAAACAAAAATTCTTCCCGCCGTTCTTTTAAATGACGCTGGAATAATCGGAGCGGCATTATGTTAATAATTTTTTTTTACAGCAATTCCGATATGGAAAGAAAAAATATTTTATTCTATGGAAATACCAACAAATTATTTTTATTTCCTCTTTGTGCGGTGTTTCCCTACATTGAATAAAATAGTTTTTCCTTTCTTCTTCTATTCGGAAATTGCTGTAACTCACTGAAGCAAATCCTAAGAATAGGAGGAATGACTATGGAAAATAAATATGACGTAATAATAGTAGGCGCTGGTCCAGCAGGAATTTTCGCTAGTTATGAGTTTACATTAAAAGCGCCCCAATTAAAAATACTCTTAATAGATAAGGGAAACGATATATATCATAGGAATTGTCCCATATTGGATGGCAAACTAAAATTATGCCCTCATACAGATTTAAAAAAAGATTACGCTTCTTGTTCTCCAGCGTGTTCAATAACAGCTGGTTTCGGCGGAGCAGGAGCGTACAGCGACGGCAAATTCAATATAACAACGGAGTTCGGCGGCTGGCTTTCCGACTATATTTCAGACAAAGAACTTTTAGATTTAATAAAATATGTTGATAAAATCAATTTAAACCACGGAGCGACAAAAAAATTGACAAATCCTAATACCGAATCTGTAAGACTGATTGAGAAAAAAGTCTACGGAGCGGGCTTAAAACTTCTGCGCGCGAATGTCCGTCATTTAGGGACAGAAAATAATCTTCAAATATTAAAAAATATATTTGAATACCTAAAAGATAAAATAGAAATGCGTTTCAAAACAAAAGTGAAAAATATATTAACCCAAAAAAACGGGGATAAAATAAAAGCCAACGGAATAGAACTTGAAAACGGAGAAAAATATTTTTCTGACAATATAATAATAGCGCCGGGCAGAGACGGCGCCGACTGGCTTAGGAAAATACTTGCCTCAAACAATCTCATACTTCATAATAATCAAGTCGATATAGGAGTAAGAGTTGAAACTTCCGATGTAATAATGAGAGAGATAAACGAAAATCTTTACGAGGGAAAACTTTTATTCAATTCTTCGGTCGGAACACAAGTAAGAACATTTTGCAGCAATCCCTCAGGCCACGTTGTAATAGAAAACCATACGGGAGTAATGGCGGCAAACGGTCATTCTTTTTCAGACAGAAAACTTGGTTCTCAAAATACAAATTTTGCGCTTTTAGTTTCTCATAAATTTTCCGAGCCATTCAATAAACCAAACGAATACGCGAGGGAAATATGCAAACGCGCCAATGATTTGTCAAACGGAAGTGTAATAATGCAAAAATTCGGCGATATAGTAAAGGGAAGACGTTCAACAGAAAAAAGAATAAAAGAGGGTTTTATAACTCCAACTTTAAAAGAAGCCGTACCCGGCGATTTAGGTCTTGTTCTCCCCTATAACACTATGAAAAGCATAATAGAAATGATACACGCCCTTGACAAAGTAACCCCTGGCATAGCCTCTGAACATACTTTATTTTACGGCGTCGAGGCAAAATTTTATTCAGCCCGCCCCGTACTTTCAAATACCCTTGAAACAGAAATAAAAGGACTATACTGCGGCGGCGACGGGGCCGGAATAACAAGAGGACTCGCTCAAGCTGGAGCGGCAGGAGTTTTAATGTCCCGGGCAATAATTTCATCTATAGCAAAACAATAAAATATAGTGAAAGAACTTGGATAACGGTAAAATAAATTTTTTTTACTTCTTTTTGAGTTCTTTCACTATAATGCCTTTGGCAAATTATAGGCAATACCGCATAATTCGATAAAATAGATTTTAGACGATATTTTTCAGTGCAAGGAAAAGGCTCGCAATCATAGTCGTAGCCTATGATAAGAGACTTTGACACAGCAATGGAAAATATCATCAAAATCTATGAAATCATAATTGTGCGGTATTGCCTATAGAATATTGAAAAAAAGAAATTTTTGTGTTTTGATATTTATGGGGCTTAAGCCCTTTTTTTTGTTGGAAAAAATTGTATAGGTTTTTTTAGAATATTTTTTTAGAATTTTTTGAAACTATTTATATGCGATAAACGCTGATTGATTTTGGCGTGTTTTGTAAAAATTTTTTGGAGATGGTTTATGTGCTTGTCAGGATAGGAAAATTTATTTTATTTTTTATTTTGCTTTGTGTGATTTCAATATTTCTTTATTTTGGATTTGAAAGTATTTTTGATAAAGATACTTATGATGGAACTTTTGTTTTTGAGGAGAAGGTGAGAGTTATTAATGGATATATATGTTAAAACAGCTAAAAAAGCTTCAGTTGCTGAGAGAAAAGATATTTATGTTAAAGATATTGCTGAAGTTTTTGCTCCAGATAATTTGCTGAAAAAAATAAAAAATATTAAGCTTTTGGAAATTAAAAGTGATGAAAAGAAAAATTATCTTATTACAATTATTGATGTTATTAGTGCTATAGATAAAGCTTTGCCAGGACATACAATAAATAATGTGGGAGAAATGGATACTATTATTGAGTATTCTCCAAAAAAACAAAAAGATAATAAATTTTTGAAAGTATTAAAAATTATTTTTGTTACGATTATTCTTGCTGGAGGTTCTTCAACAGCTATTATGAGCTTTCATTCTGACGCTCAGATGGCTACAGTATTTGAGAATTATTATTATATTTTTTTTAATGAGAAAATTGAAAATCCTATTATTATTGATTTGCCTTACTCTCTTGGTCTTGCCCTTGGTATTATTGTGTTTTTTAATCATTTTTCAGGAAAGAAGATTACAGATGACCCTACGCCTATTGAAGTTGAAATGTCTGTTTATGAATCGGAAGTTACGGATAATATAATTGATACCCTTAATACGGAGAGAATTAGAAAGGACGGCGAAAAATGACTGCTTTAAAAATGCTGTTGCTTATTGTTTTAGGATTTGGCGGAGGAGTTGTTATAGCGGGTGCTGTATTTGCTTTTATTGCTATAATTGGAGTTGTGCCAAGATTTGCTCAAAAAACAAAGACAGAAAAAAATATTAAATTTTATGAAGAAGCTATTATTTGGGGCGGTATTTTTGGAACAACTACTATGCTTTTTGATTATTATATTCCTATTGGGACTATAGCCGTAATTATTTTTAGTCTGGGAATTGGTATATTTTATGGAGGTTTGGCTGTTTCTTTGGCGGAAGTTTTGGATGTTGTTCCTATTTTGTCAAGGAGAGGAAGAATTAAAGAGGGTATGATGTATTTTATGTTTGCTATCGCGTTTGGTAAATTGATTGGTTCTGTTTTATATTATTTTGTGCCAGGATTTTTTAAAGTTGATTAAGGAGTGATTTTTTTGGAAAGTTCAGCTAAAAATAAAGAACTTTATCAGGATATGGTGAAAAAGGCTTCCCCTAACAGCCATATTTTTAAAAATTGTATTAAGGCGTTTGTTGTTGGAGGAATTATTTGTTGTATTGGACAGTTTATTACAAATTACTTAAAAGAATTGGGACTTACCCAAAATGATACGGGTATTTATACTTCTTCCGTGCTTATTTTTATAGCGGCTTTAATGACAGGACTTGGTCTTTACGGAAAACTTGGCAAATTTGCCGGGGCAGGTTCTATTGTGCCTATTACAGGATTTTCAAATTCGGTGGCGTCCCCCGCTATTGAGTTTAAAAAAGAAGGATTTGTCACTGGACTTGGAGCAAAAATATTTATTGTCGCCGGTCCTGTTATTTTGTATGGAATTTTAACTTCTGTTATCGTGGGTATAATTTATTATTTTTTGAAATGAGGTGATTTTTTGGCTAAACATATTGGAAAACAATCTGTCAAATTTGAAAGTAAAATTTCTGTTATTTCAACAGCTTCGACTGTGGGTACAAAAGAGGGAGAAGGCCCTTTGGGTCAATATTTTGATGTTGTTTTGAAAGACGCTGTTGACGGAGAAGACAGCTGGGAAAAGGCTGAAAGTAAAATTGCTAAGGATAATCTTTCACTTGCTGTGAAAAAAGCGGGACTTACTATGGATGATATTGAATATATTTTTTCGGGTGACTTGCTTAATCAAGGCACAGGAAGCGCTTATGGCATAAGAGATTTAAAACGGCCTTTTTTTGGTCTTTATGGCGCTTGTTCTACTTTTGGTGAGAGTATGTGTCTTGGTTCTGTTATGATTGAAAGCGGAGGAGCTTCAAAAGTTTTGGTGGGAGCCTCAAGTCATTTTTGCGCTGCTGAAAAGCAATTTAGATTTCCCCTCGGGCTTGGAACTCAAAGACCTTTGACATCAACGTGGACGGTTACAGGTGATGGCGCCGCTGTTTTATCTAAGGATGGAAACGCTCCGTTTATTACGGGAATGACTACAGGCAAAATTGTGGATTTTGGTGTTACGGACGCTAACAATATGGGCGCCGCTATGGCAACAGCCGCGGCAGACGTTATTTTGGCTAATTTTAAAGATTTTGGTATTTCACCGGATTATTATGACCTTATTATAACAGGTGATTTGGGTTATGTGGGAAAAGACTTGACTATTGACCTCCTTAAAAAAGAAGGTGTGGATATATCTAAAAATTATACTGACTGTGGTATTGAGATTTATGACAGAGAAAGTCAGGATACTCATTCCGGAGGAAGTGGATGTGCTTGCTCGGCGGTTACTTTTTCGGCTTATTTTTTTGATAAAATGAAAAAAGGTGAACTTAACAGAATTTTATTTGTTCCGACAGGCGCGCTTATGAGCTCTACGAGTGTTCAGCAGGGCGAAAGCATTCCTGGAATTGCTCACGCTGTTATTTTGGAAAATTCCTTTGAGGAGGTGATATGATGGATTATTTATACGCTTTTTTGGTTGGCGGCGGAATTTGTGTTATAGGTCAGATTTTGATTGATAAAACGAAAATGACTTCCGCAAGAATTTTGGTGTTGTTTGTTGTAGTTGGCTGTATTTTGGGCGGCCTTGGAATTTATCAGCCTTTGGTAGATTTTGCTGGAGCCGGGGCAACTGTGCCGTTGCCTGGTTTTGGAAATACGCTTGCCAAAGGAGTTATGTACGAGGTTGACCAAAATGGTCTTATAGGCGCTTTGACTGGAGGATTTAAAGCTTCTGCCGCGGGAATCACTTCGGCTATTGTTTTTGCCTTTTTGGCGGCTCTTGTTTTTAATCCGAAAGAAAAATAATTTTTTGATGTACAAATGTGATTTTTTAGTGTAAAATAGTTGTTAGGAATTATATTGCCTTAAGGCAATACCGCACAATTATAATTTCATAGATTTTGACGATATTTTCCATTGCTGCGTCAAAGTCTCTTATCATAGGCTCTGACTATGATTGCGAGCCTTTTCCTTGTACTGAAAAATATCCTCTAAAATCTATTTTATTGAATTATGCGGTATTGCCTTAAAGTTTTTATTTATAGTCAATTGATTTGAAAAAGAGTAAAAGCAGGCGAGATAAAAATGATTTTTTTAAGGCAGAAAAACTATGCTGACCGATTAAGCGTACGTAAAAATGTTTTTTAGCAGCAGAATTTATTTGTTTTTAAGTTGATTGACTATATAATAAAAATGTTTTTCCGCTAAGTAATTCTTTTATTGTCTTATACTAGAATTTAGTGGATTGCTTTAAAGGAGAAATAAATTATATGGAAGAAAAAGGTCTTGTTCATATTTATTTTGGTGACGGCAAAGGAAAAACAACGGCGGCGGTTGGTCTTGCTGTAAGGTGTGCTGGAGGCGGCGGAAAGGTTTTATTTTATCAGTTTTTAAAAGATGGTTCAAGCGGTGAGATTTCTGTTCTTAAAATGATTGATGGTATTGATGTTATTGACGGGTACAGAGATATAAAATTTAGTGGGCTTATGACTGAAAGCGAAGTATTGAAAGCGAAAAAATATTATAGAAGTCAGTTTCAAAATATATCTGAAAAAGTTAGCAAACAGAATTATGATTTGCTTGTACTTGATGAGATTTTTCACGCCGTTAATAAAGAATATATTTTATTTGATGAACTTTTTGGGTTTTTGAAAAACAGACCTTTTGGACTTGAAGTGGTTTTGACAGGACGTGATTTTGATAAAAGATTTTATGATTTGGCGGATTATATTTCGGAGATATTAAAAATAAAACATCCTTTTGATAAAGGACTTGCGGCAAGAAAAATGATAGAAAAATGATTTTTGGGTATAGGTGATTTATTTGAAATTGGAAGATGTAATTGGAAAGATTGAGGCACTTGATGAGAATGCTATGAAGAAAGCTGAAAAGCATTGGCTGGCTATAGCTAAACCTTTATTTAGTCTAGGGAAGCTTGAGAAGTTTATTACTCACATTTCTGGAATAAAGCGTTCTGAGAGGTTTAGTATTGAAAAAAAAGCTCTTGTTATTATGTGTGCTGACAACGGGGTTGTGGAAGAGGGCGTTACTCAAACGGGGCAGGATATTACGGCGGTTGTTACTGGAAATTTTAAAAGAGGTCTTACTAGTGTATGTATAATGTCTGAAATAGCCGGAGTGGATTTGTTTCCTGTTGATATTGGTGTTGCTGTTGATGTGCCTGGTGTTACGGATAAAAATATAAAAATTTCTTATGGTACAAATAATATCGCGAAAGGCAGCGCTATGACAAGAAAACAGGCTGTTTCTGCTATAGAGGTCGGAATAAATAAAGTTATTGAACTAAAAAACAAAGGTTACGATATTATAGCTACAGGTGAAATGGGCATAGGAAATACTACTACAAGCAGTGCTGTGGCGTCGGTTCTTTTGGACTGTCCAGTGGAAACTGTTACAGGCAGAGGCGCGGGACTTACAAGCGATGGATTTCAAAAAAAAATAAATACTATAAAAAAGGCAGTTGCAATTAATAAGCCCAATAGAAACGACGCTATAGATGTTATTTCTAAAGTTGGAGGGTTGGATATAGCTGGACTTGCTGGTGTATTTATTGGAAGCGCTTTTTGCCGTCTGCCAGTTGTTATTGACGGATTTATTTCAGCCGTGAGTGCTATTGTTGCTGAAAGAATTTGTCACGGCGCGAAGAATTATTTTATTCCTTCTCATATTTCAAAAGAACCTGCCGGACGGTTTGTACTTGACGAATTAAAACTGGTTCCTATTATAAATGCTGATATGTGCCTTGGAGAGGGAACAGGAGCGGTGGCTCTTTTTCCGCTTTTGGATATGGCTTATGGAGTTTATAGAAAAATGCATACTTTTCAGAATTGGAATTGTGATGAGATTTATCATATATTGGAATAGCGGTGATTACATAATTTGAGAGTTGTATTTATAAGACACGGAAAAACGAAGGGAAATATTGAAAGAAGATACATAGGAATTACTGATGAAAATTTATCAACGGAAGGTATTTTTGAACTTAAAAGAATGAAATATCCTGTTGTTGACAGGGTTATTTCAAGTCCTCTTAAAAGATGTTTTCA
>CAOJPS010000120.1 GCA_948441255.1 uncultured Eubacteriaceae bacterium
AAAGCGGCGATTGATTTTTTAGCCTTTGTGACAATAGGTTTCTGTCCCGCAATAATAGCCATATCACCCATAGCGTTGTCAATAGCCTTAGCGTTTTCTTTGGCTTCACCAAGTCCCATATTAATAACTATCTTCTCAATCTTTGGAACTTCCATTTTATTTTTATATGAAAATTTTTTCATCATAGCGTCAACGATTTCATTTTCATAGAATTCTCTTAAAGCGTTCACAGTGTAATGTACCTCCTTTCAAAAATTAATCGATTATCTCACCTGTTGATTTAGCGACTCTTTGTTTAATGTTCACCATTTTGCCGTCTTTTTCAACTCTCTCAACTTTGTAACCAATTCTTGTAGGTTTGCCTTTGTATAAATACATAACATTAGAAGCGCTTATAGCTGCCTCTCTCTGAATAATTCCGCCCTGTTGATTAGCGGCAGGCTTCTGGTGTTTTTTAATCATATTAACACCCTCAACAATAACTCTGTCATTTTTTCTATCAACAAAAAGGATTTTTCCTTCCTTACCTTTATCGACGCCAGCAATAACAACAACCTTGTCACCTTTTTTAATCTTCACAGTCCGTACACCTCCTTATAACACTTCCGGCGCAAGAGATAAAATTTTCATATATTGTTTTTCTCTAAGTTCTCTGGCAACCGGTCCAAAAATACGTGTACCTCTTGGATTTTTATCATCTTTAATAATAACAGCGGCATTTTCGTCAAATTTGATATAAGAACCGTCAGGCCTTGAAGCGCCTTTTTTAGTTCTTACAACAACAGCTTTAACAACATCGCCTTTTTTAACAACACCACCGGGTGTTGCGTCTTTAACAGTAGCAACTATAACATCGCCAATATTAGCATATCTTCTTGTTGAACCGCCCAAAACTCTGATACACAGAAGCTCTTTAGCACCTGAGTTATCTGCGACAGCCAATCTTGATTCTTGTTGTATCAATTTAATTGCCTCCTTTCCAAAGGGGTCTTCTCAAACAAAGAAAATCCGCCCCGACAAACACAAAATTATTTAGCTTTTTCCACTATGCTGACAAGTCTCCATCTTTTATCTTTAGATAAAGGTCTTGTTTCCATAACTTTAACACGGTCGCCAATTCTGCATTCATTGTTTTCGTCATGAGCCTTAAGTTTGTAAGTAGTTTTCACAATCTTTTTATACAAAGGATGTCTTACATTATTTTCAACGGCAACAACGATAGTCTTATCCATTTTATCGCTTACTACCTTGCCGATTCTGGTTTTACGAAGATTTCTTTCCACGAAATGTGCCTCCCTTCCATTATGAATTAAAGACCTTTTTGTTTCTGAGTCATAATAGTTTGAATACGAGCGATATTTTTGCGAACTTCTTTAATTCTCGCTGTATTATTAAGCTGATTTGTAGCGTTTTGGAATCTCAAATTAAACAATTCCTTTTTAGCAACCACCAAATCATCTTTTAATTCTTCATTAGATTTATTTCTGAGTTCTTCAACAAAATTTTTAGTTTTCACTATTATTCACCGTCCATTTCCTGGTCAGCACGTGACACAATTTTGCACTTGATAGGTAACTTATGAACAGCAAGACGCAACGCTTCTCTCGCAGTTTCCTCATTAACGCCAGCAATCTCAAACATAATCCTGCCGGGCTTAACAACGGCAACCCAATATTCAGGTGAACCTTTACCGGAACCCATTCGAGTTTCGGCTGGTTTTTCAGTAATAGGTTTATCCGGGAAAATTTTAATCCAAACCTTACCGCCACGTTTAATATACCTTGTCATAGCGATACGGGCAGCCTCAATCTGATTGGAAGTAATCCAGCTTGGCTCACAAGCTTGTATAGCAAAATCGCCATAAGTAATTTTATTGCCTCTTGTAGCCTGACCTTTCATACGTCCTCTAAATTGTTTACGTCTTTTAACTCTTTTAGGCATTAACATTACTTATCACTCCCTTCGGAATTTTTCTGAGGAAGAACCTCACCTTTATAAATCCAAACCTTAACGCCAATTTTACCATAAGTAGTATCAGCTTCAGCAAAACCATAATCAATATCAGCTCTCAAAGTTTGAAGAGGAATAGTTCCATCGTGATAATGTTCTGTACGAGCCATTTCAGCTCCGCCAAGACGACCGGAACAAGAAGTTTTAATACCTTTCGCGCCAAGACGCATAGTTCTTGTCATAGCCTGTTTCATAGCTCGGCGGAAAGTAATACGATTTTCAAGCTGTCTTGCTATATCTTCAGCCACAAGCTGAGAATCAAGTTCCGGCTTTTTAATTTCCTCTATATTAATCATAATTTTCTGAGCGGTCATCTTCTGAAGCTCGTTGCTAAGTTCCTGAATAGAAGCGCCGTTTCTTCCAATAATTATACCAGGTTTAGAAGTATGAATAGTTAATTTAACACGTTCATTAGTTCTCTCAATATTTATTTTAGAAACATTGGAGTTATAAAGTTTTTTCTTGATATAAGTTCTCATAGCATTATCTTCTACCAAGAAATCAGCGTAATTTTTCTTGTCGGCATACCATACTGAATCCCAGTCTTTTATAATACCAACTCTTAATCCGTGTGGATTTACTTTCTGACCCATCATTAACCTCCTTATCTCTCATTCAAGTATATTGAAATATGAGCGGTACGTTTGTTAATTCTGTAAGCTCTGCCCTGAGCTCTTGGACGAATTCTTTTGAGAGTAGGTCCCTGATTAGCAACGACATCTTCAACATACAAATTCTCAACATCTAATTCCAAGTTATTTTCCGCGTTAGCGACAGCGGACTTCAAAACTTTTTCTATAATTTCAGCGGCATATCTAGGTGAATAAGCAAGAATACCCATCGCTTCACCAATGCTTTTGCCTTTAATTTGGTCCAAAACGATTTTAGCCTTAGTATTTGAAACTCTGACAAACTTAGCGTGAGCCTGAGCTCTTCTGTCTTTTTGCTTTTCGTTTCTTTCCTTTTTAATCTGGCTTCTATGTCCTTTAGACATCAAAGATTACCTCCTTCCAACAACAGGCGTTAACGAACTCTTGATTTTTTTTCAGCGTCCTTACCGTGACCTCTATAAGTTCTTGTCAAAGCGAACTCACCAAGTTTATGACCAACCATATCTTCGGTAATATAAACAGGCACATGTTTTCTACCGTCATGTACAGCGATAGTATGACCAATCATTTCCGGAAATATAGTAGAACGGCGTGACCAAGTTTTAATAACGTTCTTTGTATTGGCCGCGTTCTGAGCATCCACCTTTTTAAGAAGATGAGCGTCGCAGAAAGGACCTTTTTTAATCGATCTACTCATTCAGATTTTCCTCCCATTATTTATTTCTGCCACGAATTATAAATTTATTGCTTGCTTTATGTTTTTTACGAGTTTTATAACCCAAAGCTGGTTTACCCCAAGGAGTACAAGGCGCCGGACGACCAATAGGAGCTCTGCCCTCTCCGCCGCCGTGAGGGTGGTCGTTAGGATTCATAACAGAACCTCTGACAGTAGGTCTTATACCCATATGACGTTTTTTACCAGCTTTACCAATATTAATAAGTTCGTGGTCAATATTTCCAACCTGACCAATAGTAGCTCGGCAATCTATAGGAAGAAGTCGCATTTCTCCAGAAGGAAGTCTAACTGTAGCATATTTTCCCTCTTTAGCCATAAGCTGAGCGACATTGCCGGCTGAACGAACAAGCTGACCGCCAGCGCCTGGTTTCATTTCAATATTATGAATTTCAGCTCCGACAGGAATATTTCTCATAGGAAGAGCATTGCCAATATGAATTTCCGCCTCTGGCCCATTATTAATAACATCTCCAACTTTCAAGCCGTTAGGAGCAAGAATATATCTTTTTTCACCATCAGCATAATAAAGCAAAGCTATATTCGCTGTTCTGTTAGGGTCATATTCAATAGCGGCAACCTTTGCCGGAATGCCATCTTTATTACGTTTAAAATCAATAATTCTATATTTTCTCTTAGCGCCGCCGCCGTGATGACGAACAGTTATTTTACCCTGATTATTGCGTCCTGCCGTAGTTTTAATATGAACAACAAGGCTTTTTTCAGGTTTGGATTTAGTAATTTCAGAGAAGTCCGAAACAGTCATATGTCTTCTCGAAGGTGTATAAGGTTTAAATCTCTTAATACCCAATTTTTACACTCCTTTCAATTATTATGCCTCACACGTACCCGTGCGTATCATATCAACATTCAATTACATACCTTGAAAAATTTCAATTTCCTTGCTTTCAGCAGTAAGTTTAACAATAGCTTTTTTTCTCTTGTTTGTTCTGCCGGAAGTATAGCCTCTTCTTTTAACTTTGCCAACCACGTTCATAGTATTTACAGATGCTACCTTAGTTCCCTCAAACATTTTTTCAACAGCTTCTTTAACTTGAATTTTAGTAGCTTCCGGGTGTACGTAGAAGACATATTTTTTATCAGCCATCTCACTCATACTTTTTTCTGTAACAACAGGCTTTAAAATAACGTCATAATATTTAATATCAGCCATTATGCGTACACCTCCTCAATTTTTTCAACAGCTTGCTTTGTAACGACAAACGAATCATATTTAAGAATGTCATAAACGTTAATAGTACTTACCGAAGCTGTTTTGATATCAGGAATATTTCTTGCTGATAAAACAGCATTTTTATTTCCGTCTTCAAGAACAACAAGCGCTTTCGAAACATTAATATTATTAAGAACATTCTTCATATCCTTAGTTTTAATCTGTCCAAGATTAAGATTTTCAAGAACAACAAACTTATTATCGTTCACTTTAGAAGTAAGAGCGGATTTAAGCGCGAGTCTTTTAACTTTCTTATTAAGTTTAAAAGAATAATCTCTCGCCTTCGGCGCAAAAACAACACCGCCGCCCGTCCATTGCGGAGCTCTGATAGAACCTTGTCTTGCTCGTCCTGTACCTTTTTGTCTCCAAGGTTTTCTTCCGCCGCCTCTAACCTCGGCTCTAGTTTTAGTTCCCTTAGTACCCTGTCTTTGATTAGCAAGATACTGAACAACCGCTTGATGCATAACGTGTTCGTTAACTTCAACCGCAAAAATACTGTCATTAAGTTCAATAGAACCAACTTCGCTTCCGCTCATATTTAAAACTTTAACATTAGCCACTGTTTATTCCTCCTTTCGTAAATTAATCAGGCTTTTACACTGTCTTTAATAAAAAGTATAGAACCTTTATTACCCGGAACAGCGCCTTTAATAAGAAGCAAATTCTTATCAGCATCAGCTCTTACAATCTCAAGATTCTGAACAGTAACATTCACAGAACCCATATGACCAGGCATTTTTTTACCTTTTTTAACTTTACCTGGTGTAGTAGCAGATGATAAAGAACCTACGCCTCTATGATATTTTGAACCGTGAGCCATAGGCCCTCTGTGCTGATTATGTCTTTTAATAGCACCCTGAAAACCTTTTCCTTTAGAAACACCGCTCACATCAACCTTATCTCCCACAGCAAAAATATCTGCTTTAATTTCCGAACCAACCTCATACTGGTCAATATTTTCAATTTTGAATTCTTTCAAAACTTTAACGGAATCAACGCCAGCTTTGTCAAAATGACCTTTTCTTGGTTTGTTTACGTGTTTTTCCTTAATATCGCCAAAACCAATCTGAATAGCTTTATACCCGTCATTTTCTTCTGTTTTTTTCTGAGTAACAACACAAGGTCCTGCCTCAAGCACGGTAACAGGAATCAAAATTCCATTTTCCGCAAAAATTTGTGTCATACCAATTTTTTTAGCTATAATAGCTTTTTCCATTTTTCGTACCTCCTAAACTCTACAGCGGATTGTCCCCTAAAGGATAATCATTCTAGGCAAATATAAGGCGTACTTATATAAACCACAACAAAATTATTTCATAATTTTCAAAGAGATATACACGCCAGCCGGCAAATCAAGACGAGTCAAAGCATCAACAGTCTTTGCGGTAGGCATCAAAATATCAATCAATCTCTTATGAGTTCTCATTTCAAACTGTTCTCTGGAATCTTTGTATTTGTGAACAGCTCTAAGAATAGTAACAACTTCCTTTTTTGTAGGAAGCGGAATAGGTCCGCTAATTTTAGCGCCTGTCTTTTTAGCAGTTTCGATAATCTGAACCGCTGATTGGTCAATCAACTTGTGGTCATACGCTTTGAGACTGATTCTAATTTTTTGATTAGCCATAAAAAAAGTCCCCTCCTTTTCGCACTTTTAATTTACTCAGTACGACAAGCGGTGACTGCACATACAAATTTTACCGAAAAATCCCCTAGGATATAAACAATAAAAACATATTCAGTACAGTGACCTTGTCGCCCGGTTTCACAAACTGGACATCGCTCCGCGAAAAAACCCGTATACAACGGCAACCTTTCGCCTCAACGCTCTTAATGTCACAACACTGATATTGTAACACTAAAATAATCAAATGTCAACATTTTTTTTAAATTTTTTCATTTTCGTAAATTACAGTTAGTTTTAGAATAAAATACGACAGTAAAAATAAAAAAATTATAGTAATTTACGGTACAATATTAATCACCATTTATAATTTTAGGGCAATACCGCACAATTATAATTTCACAGATTTTGCTAATATTTTCCATTACTTTGTCAAAACTTCTTAACATAGGCTCCGGCTATGTTTGCAAGCTTTTTCCTCGTACTAAAAAATATCATCTAAAATCAGTTTTATTGAATTATGTGGTATTTCCTTAGTTTATCTTTAGGGAAACACCGTACAAAGGATATTAAAAATAATTTTTTAAAGTTAAAATTTTCGTTATCGTGTCATTCTTCAAGAAAAATAACACTACCACTTCAATTTTTTTAAGGCAATACCGCATAATTCGATAAAATAGATTTTAGAGGATATTTTTCAGTACAAGGAAAAGGCTCGCAATCATAGTCAGAGCCTATGATAAGAGACTTTGACGCAGCAATGGAAAATATCGTCAAAATCTATGAAATCATAATTGTACGGTATTGCCTTAAAAAATTATTTTTATTTTTTGAATTATGCGGTATTTCCTTAGAGTAAATTGGTTAGCTTAGTTCCAAAAAAAACACCAGCAAAACATCCTGCAAAACTCAATAAAATATATAATATCGCATATCCATAATTCTCATTTTGAAATAACGAGTATGCTTCTAAAGAAAAAGTCGAAAATGTAGTAAATCCTCCACATAATCCTGTTTTAAAAAATAAAACAGAATTTACTGAAATATCTTTTCTTATAGTAATTCCTGTTATGTATCCTATTAAAATTGCTCCGCAAATATTTATAACTAATGTCAACAACGGAAATGTATATTTATATGGTATCAGACTTATTGTATAACGTAACATTGATCCCAACGCACCACCCAAACCTACAACAATAATATTTTTCATTTTATTTTCCTCATTTCATATTGTTTTTAAAATACCATTCAACTAAAGTTTGACTTTCTTTATAAAAATATCATTCGTCTATTTATGTATCGTATATGTCAGTAAACACTTATATTACCCATATAACTCTTTTCTTAGTTCTTCACATATTGCAATCATTTCCCATATTTTTTCTTTAGACATTATTTCACTTAAATCATATTCTAGCGGCGACGTCACAAAATCCAAAAGAACATTATTTATAATTATTTTATGTTCTTTTGGTGTAGCTTGTATTAGAAAACCACCAGTTCTACTGGTGGTTAAAAAGGCTTAAGTTCTGAAAAAAAGCCTATGATATAATTAGAGCGACTGACAATCGCAAAAATTATATCATAGGAGGTATCGTTATGAATAACGACTTAACCAGTTTATCACATACAAAATGGAGATGTCAATATCATATTGTTTTTGCGCCAAAATACAGAAGACAGGAAATATACGGGAAATACAAAGCAGAAATAGAAAAAATATTAAGAACAATATGTGAAAGATACAATGTAGAAATAATAGCGGCAGAAGCTTGTCCAGATCATATACATATGCTGGTATCAATACCGCCGAAAATGAGTGTATCAAGATTTATGGGGATATTAAGGCAATACCGCACAATTATAATTTCACAGCTTTGGCTGATATTTTTCATTACTGTGTCAAAGTCTCTTAACATAGGCTCCGACTATGTGTACACCGCGAAGAAAAACGCGGACGGCGAAGCCGGC
>CAOJPS010000121.1 GCA_948441255.1 uncultured Eubacteriaceae bacterium
AATATAAATGTTACTTATATAGATGAGGATATAAAAAATTCAGATATGATTATTTTTGCTGTTCCTTCCAAAGCTGTGAGAAAAACGGCGGAAAGATTTTTAAGCTATTTTTCGGAAAATCAAATTATTGTTAATGTCGCGAAAGGAATTGAGGAAGGCTCTCTTTTAAGATTGTCACAAGTTATCAAAGATGTTGTTCCTTTTTGCAGAGTTGCTGTATTATCGGGACCAAGCCACGCTGAGGAAGTTGGTAAAGGTATGGTTACAGCGTGTGTTGCCGCTTCCGAATGTATTGATATCGCGGAAGAAATTCAGAAAATGTTTATGAATCCTGTTTTTAGGGTTTATACAAATACAGATATTATTGGTGTTGAGATAGGCGGGGCATTGAAAAATTTAATTGCGCTTGCCGCTGGAATTTCAGATGGCGTTGGTTTTGGAGATAATTCAAAGGCAGCACTTATGACAAGAGGAATTGTTGAAATTTCAAGGCTTGGAGTTGCTATGGGAGGAAAAGCTGAAACTTTTTCAGGACTTTCCGGTATTGGCGACCTTATTGTGACCTGCACAAGTAAACACAGCCGTAACAGAATGGCAGGAGTTCTTCTTGGCAGAGGGAAATCTCTTGAGGATACACTTAAAGAAGTTCATATGGTTGTCGAGGGTGTTAATACAGCTAAGGCAGCTTATGATTTGTCTGTTAAATATAACGTTAATATGCCTATTACAAAGGAAATTTATGACGTTTTGTTTTTCGGACAGGATACAAAACAGGCGGTTGTTAATCTTATGACAAGAGATAAAACTGCCGAATATAATTTTATTAATTAAGGAGGTACTGATTGATGTACAAAGATGTTAAAGGTAAATGGGTTGCCGATTTGGGTAACGGAAATTATAAAAATCCTATTTTGTTTGCGGATTATTCTGACCCTGATGTTATACGTGTGGGCGACGATTTCTTTATGGTTTCATCTTCTTTTACATATTTTCCTGGAATGCCTGTTCTTCATTCCAAAGACCTTGTAAACTGGAAACTTATTAGCCATGCTGTTGAAAAAATGCCTTTTGACTGTTTTGACAAACCTCAGCACGGAAAAGGAATTTGGGCTCCAAGTATCAGATATCACGACGGAAAGTTCTGGGTATATTTTGGCGATCCTGACAGAGGTATTTTTATGGCTAATACTGACGACCCATTTGGAAAATGGAATGATGTTGTGTGTGTAAGGGAAGCTTTGGGTTGGATTGACCCTTGTCCTTTATGGGATGATGACGGAAATGCTTATCTTGTTCACGCTTTCGCGAAAACACGCTGTGGTTTTAAAAGCGTTCTTGCTGTAAATAAAATGTCACCAGACGGAACTAAACTCCTTGATGATGGAGTGAGAGTCTTTGATGGAAGAATTAATCATCCTACTATTGAAGGCCCTAAATTTTATAAGAAAGATGGTTTCTACTATATTCTCGCTCCAGCTGGCGGAGTTAGAACAGGCTGGCAAATGGCGGCTCGTTCTAAAAATATTTATGGACCTTATGAACATAAGATACTTATGCATCAGGGTGATTCTCCTATTAATGGTCCTCACCAAGGCGGTCTGGTTGATTTAGACAATGGTGAAAGCTGGTTTGTTCATTTTCAGGATATAAATGCTTATGGACGTGTTGCTCATTTGCAGCCGGCAAGATGGGTTGATGGCTGGCCTTTAATTGGTATTGATACAAATAATGATTTTGTTGGAGAACCTGTTCTTGAACATAAAAAACCAACTGTTAATATTGAATCGGAAATTTGTACACCTGATACATCTGATGATTTCAGCGGGAATGAAATAGGTCTTCAATGGCAGTGGCAGGCTCACGGAAATAAAAGTTTTTATGAACTTGGCAATAATGAGCTTAAATTATTCTCTATGCCAGTTACTGACGAAGAAGGAAACGAGGGTTTTGTTTCTGATGCCGCTAATCTTCTTTCGCAGTTAATTCAAGCTCCTAATTTTGAGGCTGTTACAAAGGTTAAATTGAGTCTTCCTGAAGATGGAGATACCGCAGGTCTTACTATTACTGGAGGAAATTATTATTGTATCAGAGTTGAAAATTGCGGAGGAAAGTTTATTCTTAAGCAAACAAATTATGAGCATAGTTATCCTGAACATAAGGAAAGAATTACGGAAACTAAAGAAATTGACAATGTTTCTGAAATTTATTTTAAGGCGGTTATGGAATATAATGCTCAGACAGATTTTTATTATAGCTTTGATGGTGTTAAGTATGAAAAGCTTGGTGACAGGGTAGAATATATTGTGTCCAGAAAAAGCTGGGTTGGCGGAAGAATAGGTTTGTTCTGTATGAATAACAAGGGAAAAGACAGTAAGGGCTTTGCGGCTTTTGAATATATTGACATTAAATGATAATTTTTGATTGCGGAAACACTGATTAGATTTATTATGACTAAATAATAAAAATTGCTATAATTAGTGTTTCCGTAATATTATAATATTTTACAGTGAGGTTATTATATGGAAGTATTGCCGGCTTTTCTCACAATTTTAAATTTTATCGCAATTATGTTATTGAGTGTGTTTTGTATATTGCTTTTTTTGATTATTATTGCGCTTTTTGGTGGTATAAGGTATTATGTGTTTGTTGAGAAAAAAGAGGATATTTGCGTTAATGTTAAATTGAGTTTTATCAGAATTGTGAACTTTATATTTTTGTGGGATAAGGATGTTAATAAAAGTTATTTGCAAATATTGTTTTTTAAGTTTTTTAAAAGAGGATTTTATGAGAAAAAAAACTTAAAAAAAGATATTGAGATAGAAAACTTTGGTGATAATGATTTTAATTATAATAAATCGGATTTTTTTGAAAAAGAAAAAAATTTTAATAAAAAGTCTTTTTCTGAAGAAAAGAGTGATAAAAGAAAATATCACAGAAAAAAAGATATGAATAATATTTTATCTTCTGTTAAAAATATTTATAATAAATTTATTTATTTGAAAAATTACCCTGAAAGAGATAAAATTATTAGATATACTATTAATTTTATAAGAGATTTATTTAGTGCTGTTAAGCCTAAAAAATTTGAAACGAATATAATTGTTGGTTTTGATGACCCTGCGGTTACAGGAAAATTACTTGGTTTTACAGCAATTATTTTAGAGTTTTTACATTTTGATATATATTTATCAGGTGATTTTGAGAATAAAATTTTTGAAGGAGTTTTAGAAACAAGGGGGAAAACAAATATTTTTAAAATTGCTGTTCCAACTTTAAAGTATTTACTAAAAAAACCTATTTGGAGATTAATTAAAAATAGAAAGGGTGGAATTAATGAGTGATACATTAAATTCTAATTTGGAGTCTTTATTTAGTAAAATGGAAAACTTTATCTCAACTAAAACGGTTGTTGGCGAACCTGTTACTGTTGGAGATATTACAATGGTTCCTTTGATTGACGTTTCTTTTGGTGTTGGAGCGGGTTCTTCGGGAAATAAAGGTGAGAAAGACAGTAAGGGAAAAAGCGCTGGTGGACTTGGCGCTAAAATTACTCCTTCCGCAATTCTTGTTGTTCAGAATGGTACTGTTCAATTGGTTAATGTGAAAAATACTGGAAGTGTGGATAAATTGCTGAATATGGTTCCAGGAATTCTTTCTAAATTTAATTTGAAAAAAGATAAGACTAATGATGAAAAAGCTGTTGATAATGATGAGAATCTTTAATGATTTTTTGGAGGATTTTAAATAATGAATGATTTATATGTTGAACAGCTTGTTGAAAAGGAAGAAACTAAGAAAAATGTTTTTAAAAAAATTTGTATTGTTGTGATTGCATGCTTGGTTTCTTTAATGTTATCTTCACAATGGCTATTTAAAGACCCAATTCATGCGTCACCTCTTATTATTGTTGTAGCTCTTATCGCAAGTTATTTTTTTAAGCGGCTGAATATTGAATATGAATATTTATTTACAAACGGAACTTTAGATATTGATTGTATCTATAACAGGTCAAAGCGGAAAAATATTTTTTCAGCGGAAGTGTCAGAGTTTGTTGTTATGGCTCATATTGATGACAAAGAACATTTTAAGGGATATTCGGCTTTGCCTGTTAAAGACTTATCAAGCGGGGGCATTTATGGTAATACATATATGTTTATTACTTATTATAATGAACAGAAAGTTAAAGTTATTATTGAGCCTAATGAGCAGCTTTTGAATGCTATGATGATTTATTTGACGCCGCGAAAATTGTTTATAAAGGGAAATGCTAATTATAGCAATCCAACCTAAAAATAAACAAGTTCGACGGATAAAATTTGTTTTCGTTGTGTTGCCGTCAGTCGGCATAGGCATTCGACTTTGCTCTCATTCCGGCGCCTTGCGAAAATAAATTTTATCTAGCTGAAAACGCTTTTTCAGCAGTTTCCTTTTGTTCATTTTTAAATTGGATTGCTATAATTTTATTTTTTATGGAGGTTTTTATGAAACACGTACTTATTGTTGTATTGGATTTTGGCGGTCAGTATAATCAGCTGATTGCGAGGCGTGTGCGTGATTTGAATGTATATTGTGAGGTTTTATCGTATGATACATCTATTGAAAAAATAAAGAGTAAAAAACCAAAAGGAATTATTTTTACAGGGGGACCAAGTGTTGTAACAGATTCAGAGGCTCCTATTGTTGATAAGGAAATTTTTGAACTTGATATTCCTGTATTGGGAATTTGTTATGGGTGTCAGCTTATGGGATATTTAATGGGAGGACAAGTTGGAAAGGCTGATCAAAAAGAATATGGTAAAGCAGAACTAACTGTTAATGCGAATAATATTTTATTTACTGGAGTAAAAAAAGAAAGTATTTGCTGGATGAGCCATACTTATTTTGTTACAAAGGCTCCTGAAAACTTTGAAGTTATAGGAACTACAAAAACTTGTCCTACAGCAGCTTTTTGCAATAAAGAAAAAAATTTATATGGTGTACAATTTCATCCTGAAGTTGTGCATACTGAAGAAGGCAATAAAATTTTGCGTAATTTCCTTTACAAAATATGTGAATGTAAAGGTGATTGGATTATGACCGACATAGCAAATGAAATGGTTAAATCGGTTAAAGAAAAAATTGGCGATAAAAAAGTCCTTTGTGCTTTGTCGGGTGGTGTCGATTCTTCTGTTGCTGCGGTAATAGTACATAAGGCTGTTGGTAAACAGCTTACTTGTGTTTTTGTTGACCACGGTTTGTTAAGACTTAATGAGGGTGATGAGGTTGAGGAAATATTCAGAAAGCAATATGATATGAATCTTATTCGTGTTAATGCGGAGGATAGATTTTTAGGAAAACTTAGAGGAGTTTCTGACCCTGAAACGAAAAGAAAGATTATTGGGGAAGAATTTATTCGTGTATTTGAGGAAGAAGCCAAAAAAATTGGTCACGTTGATTATCTTGTTCAAGGAACTATTTATCCAGATGTTATTGAAAGCGGTACCAAAAATTCAGCTGTTATTAAAAGCCATCATAATGTAGGCGGTCTTCCTGATGTAGTTGATTTTGAGGAAATCATTGAACCATTAAGGGATCTTTTTAAAGACGAGGTTCGTGCTGTTGGTACTGCTTTGGGTATTCCTGATTTTCTTGTACACAGACAGCCTTTTCCAGGCCCGGGTCTTGCTATTAGGGTTATTGGGGATATTACTAAGGAAAAGCTTGATATTTTAAGACAAACTGATTTTGTGTTTAGAGATGAAATTGCTAAGGCAGGATTGGATAGGAAAATATGGCAGTATTTTACTGTTCTTACTGGACTTAGGAGTGTTGGTGTTATGGGCGATGAAAGAACTTACAGCTATACTGTTGCGTTAAGGGCTGTTACTAGCCTAGATGCTATGACGGCTGATTGGGCTAGAATCCCTTATGATGTTCTTGAAAAAATAAGTGTTAGAATGGTTAATGAGGTTCATGGCGTGAATAGAGTTGTTTATGATGTGACTAGTAAACCTCCTGCGACTATAGAGTGGGAGTAACTGGAAATAGCCTGAAAAGTATAGTAAATATAAGCTTTTCAGGCTATTCTTAAATAAGTGTGATGCTGAAATGATGCTGAAACCATAAAATAGAAGAACATTTTGTCAAGACTGATTTAATTTATTAAGAGTATCAGCGAGTTCGGTTTGTTTATGCGGATACAAATGAGAATACGTATTAAGAGTAGTTTCTATATTATCGTGTCCAAGTCTTTCAGCTATTAGCAAGGGCGAAAAGCCGAGTTCTATAAGCAGGCTGGCGTGAGAATGTCGAAGGTCGTGAACTCTTATTTTCTTAATACCTGATAATTTACAGCCTCTTTTTATTTCGTGATAAAGATAATGTTTTGTTATCTGAAATATTCTTGTACTTGAATTGATATTGTATAACTTATCTGTATATTCTTTTAATTCTGTGCAAAGAAAATCCGGTAAAGCTATAATTCTATTGCTTTTCGGCGTTTTAGGTTCTGTGATTACATCTTCTTTACCGATTCGATGATACGATTTATTTATTGAGATTGTTTTCTCGTTAAAGTCTATATCTTTATATGTAAGAGCCAATAGTTCGCCGATTCTCAAACCGCACCAGTATAATATCTGAAAGATTATATACGATAAAGGTTTATCTTTAACGACGTTAATAAAAATATTAAATTCATCTCTTGTCCAAAATTGCATTTCTTTTGCGTTTTTGCGCCCTATTGAGCCGGCTTTATGACAAGGGTTTTCTTTAAGACCATAATATTTGACGGCATAATTGAAAAGCGCACAAAGCTGATTATTAATTGACTTTAGATAAGTGTCGGCAAAGCCTTGCTTCATAAGTTCATTTTGCCAATTTCTTATAGCCGTAGGCTTGACGTCTCCGAGTTTAATACTGCCGAAATACGGTAATATTTTAGTGTCAATTAAATTCTTTTTATTGCATAGCGTTGATTGTCTTAATCTGTTTTGCATATCGTTTATATAAATGTCTGTAAGGCTTGATACTGTCATTTGAGGGCTGGCCTGCAATTTATCAAGAAAGGCTCGTTCATATTCTTTGGCGTCTTTTTGTTTTGTAAATCCTCTCTTGACTTTTCTTTTTTTAGCGCCTTGCCAGTCTGTATAATAAAAACAACAATACCAAGTACCTCTTTTAGAATCTTTATAAACCGGCATATCTAATCACCTCGTAAATAAATTTTATACGCAAACCTCAATTTGAGGCTTGCGTATTTTAATGATTAAACCGTAAGACATTTTTTCATTTTACCGAAAGCTCGTCGGCGTATCTGATAAGCGTAAGTACGTATAATACCGAGTTCTTCGGCTATATCGGACATACGCTCGTTATTATAATAGTGCTTTTTAATAACAGCGTATTCGTTTTCGGTTAATAAAGATAAAGCTGATTTTAAACAGGTATGTAAGAGTTGTCTGTATTCTTCGTTTTCTAAATTGTTAAAAGCCTCTTCTGCGGATTCGTCAATAAGAGTATCAACAAAACCAACTTCAAGATTAGAATCAATATAATTATCAAGACTTAGCGTTTCAATGTCTTTAATATATCGCTTATGGCCTGAATAGCTTACTTTAATATCTTTGTAAAACTGTGATTTTAAAAATAAACCATATATAGATAAGAATTTAGTGCCTTTATCAGTCTTATAGTATTCAATCGCTTTATTAAGCCTTAAAAAAGCTGATTGATATAAATCCTCTTTTTCAATACCTAATTTAAGACATCTGCTTTGCCAATTTCTGAAAAATAAATTGGCCTGCGCTCGTACAAATTTTTCGATATTAAGCCAAAGTTCGTTTATAAAATCGGTTTGACCGTTTTGAATTTTTATTACAAGTTCTTCATTAGTCATTTTAATCACCTCTTAAAAATATTTGTTTGTTATTTGATAATTTAATTATGTCGTGTTTTTCAGCTTTCGTATGCCGACGTACTGCACAGATTTTCAGCGATTTTGTTATACGATTTTTATAGCGTAAAAACTTTACTGATTTATTTAAGGCAATACCGCACAATGGACATAGAAGAAAAAATATGATAAAATAAAAAT
>CAOJPS010000122.1 GCA_948441255.1 uncultured Eubacteriaceae bacterium
TTAAGTACCATATCATACGCTTTTGCCCTCGCCTTTTCCGGCTCTGATTCCAAAATATCCAAATCCTCGTCCATAGGAGAAGTAAAAGGATGATGTTTAGCTACAAATCTGTTTTCTTCCTCACTATATTCAAAAAGAGGAAATTCAGTAACCCAAAGAAATTTAAAATCATTACTGTCAAGAATTTCAAGTTTTTTAGCCACATCAAGACGCAAAGCTCCCAGGGCATCAAAAACAATATTGTTTTTATCAGCACAAATTAAAATAAGGTCACCGCTTTCACCATCAAGCGCCTTAATAATTTCACCAATCTTATTATCATCAAAAAACTTTGAAATAGTTGTTTTAAATCCATCCTCAAGAACATTAATCCACGCAAGCCCTTTGGCGCCATAAGTTTTTGCCACATCCACAAGAGAATCTATTTTCTTTCTTGGGAAAGAACCACAGCCCTTAGCATTTATCGCCCTTACAGAACCTCCATTATCAATAGCGTCCTGAAAAACCTTAAAATCACTGCCGTTCACAATATCAGTAATATTTTTAAGTTCCATACCAAATCTCATATCAGGTTTATCTGAACCAAACCTTTCCATAGCTTCATTATAAGGCATTCTAAGAAAAGGCGTCTCAATGTCAATTCCTTTAATTTCCTTAAATATCTTTTTAATAAGTCTTTCATTAACATCAATAACATCATCAACATCAATAAAAGACAATTCCATATCTATTTGAGTAAATTCCGGCTGCCTGTCGGCACGCAGGTCTTCATCTCTAAAACATTTCACAATCTGAAAATACTTATCAAATCCTGAAACCATAAGAAGCTGTTTAAAAAGCTGAGGAGATTGAGGGAGAGCGTAAAAGTTACCAGGATGCACACGGCTTGGAACAAGATAATCTCTTGCTCCTTCCGGTGTACTTTTAGTAAGCATAGGAGTTTCTATTTCCAAAAAACCTTCCTCTGTCAAAAACTGCCTTACAATCTGAGCTGTTTTATGTCTTATAATAATATTTTCAGCAACATTGGAACGTCTTAAATCTAAATATCGGTATTTAAGCCTAAGTTCCGTATTAACGTTAACAGAATCCTCAATAGGAAAAGGTGTTGTTTCTGATTCAGACAAAATCCTTAGTTCTAAAACATCAATCTCAACCTTGCCCGTTTTCATAGACGGATTAATATTAGCCTCATCTCGAGCCTTTACAATACCCTTTACAACAATAACATACTCGCTTCTAATACTTTTTTCTTTATTAATAATATCTTCTTTTGCGCTGTTTTCATCTATAACAACCTGAGCGATTCCAGTTCTATCCCTCAAAAGCAAAAAAGTAAGATGACTTAAAACACGTCTTCTGCTTACCCAACCCATAAGAGTAACTTCTTCGCCAATCATATTCTCATTAACTTCACCGCACATACAGCTTCTTTTCAAGCCCTGCATCAATTCACCCATTTTAAAATCTCCTTAATATAAATTAGAAAAATTTATGATTATTTCGCAGTCATATCGACTTTTTTAACACGCCGATTAATTCATTAATTGAATTAACATTTCTTTTAATGAAGAAAGTTTAATTTCTTTCTGACTGCTTTCTCTCATATCTTTAAGCATAACTTTATCATTATTGATTTCGCTTTCTCCGATAACAATCGAATATTTCGCGTCAATTTTGTTAGCATACTTAAGTTGTGCTTTTACACTTCTTTTTAGAGTATCATATTCAGCGTTAATACCCGCCTTTCTAAGTTCAAAGCCAATAGACTGTGCTTTAAGAAATCCCTCGTCGCCGATAGAACCTATGTAAATATCGACATTTCTGCCCTTTGTTTTAATAAGTTCCTGAGATTTGACAAGCATCATAATTCTTTCAAGCCCCATAGCAAAACCTACAGCTCCTGTCTGCGGACCGCCGCA
Organism: uncultured Eubacteriaceae bacterium; assembly: GCA_948441255.1. Classification (GTDB taxonomy): domain Bacteria; phylum Bacillota; class Clostridia; order Lachnospirales; family CAG-274; genus MGBC114079. The sequence continues at coordinate 1,923 of CAOJPS010000122.1, forward strand.
TTCGCTTATAAGATTATCATATCTGCCTCCTCCGCACACTGTCCCCTGAGAGCCTATTTCATTTGAAACAAACTCAAAAACTGTCCTTGTATAATAATCAAGACCTCTTACAATTTTAGAGTCTACAACATAAGGAATACTCATATTATCAAGATTTTTCTTAAGAGCCTCAAAATGAGCGGAGCATTCCCCATCAAGACACTCAATTACAGACGGCGCGTTTTCAATAACTTTTTTACATTTTTCATTTTTACAATCAAGAACACGCAAAGGATTTTTCTCAAATCTCTCTTGGCAGTCTTCACATAAAGAATCAATATTATTTCCAATAAAATCCTTTAAAATTTTATTATATTTTTTTCTGCACTGATTTCCGCCAAGACTATTAATTCTAAGTTCAATATTCTGTATTCCTATTCTATTCAAAGTTTCATAAGCAATTGAAATTGCCTCCGCGTCACAAGACGAATCATAGGAACCAAATATTTCAACCCCGAACTGATGAAATTGTCTTTGCCTGCCCGCCTGAGGTCTTTCATATCTAAAAGCTGGAGTTATATAATACAGTTTCGTAGGCTGCGGCTGCGCATACATACTATTTTCAACAAAAGCCCTAGCGGCTCCGGCAGTTCCTTCTGGTTTAAGTGTAACAGACTCACTGCCTTTTTTTTCAAGAATATACATTTCTTTTGTAACAATATCCGTTGTTTCTCCAACACCTCTTTGAAAAAGCTCCGTTTGCTCAAAAACAGGAGTTCTTATTTCTGAAACACAAAATCTTTCACAAATACCTCTTAAAATTTTTTCAACTTCTTGCCAAAGAAAAATATCGTCGCCAAAAATATCTTTTGTACCCCTTGGTGCTTTAAAAGTCATTTTATTTCAATCCTCCTTTTTTTCTTTCAATCATTTCATCAATTCTGCCGATGTAATCGTCAACACTCTTCACATTAAAAATCCTATCAATCCTGTCAGTTTTACTGTCAACAATTTTAGTCGAACCTCCCGCCCCAAGAGCAAGAATAGTTTGTTTTTCCTCCATAATTTTAATATTGTAAATACATTCTCTGCCATTTTTACAATATCCGATATTTTCAAAATTTCCAACCATATTTTTTTGCCTGTACATATAATAAGGGTGCATATCCATTTTTTTCGCAAAATTAGAAGAAATATTCAAGAATTCTTCCATTTTCTCCAAATCAGGCATTTGATACAATTCCAAATTTTCTTTAAGTCTTGAAGCTCTTTTAATAGCAAGAGTATGAACTGTAATACTTTCAGGGTCAAGTTCTCTAATTTTTTCAAAAGTTCTGTAAATATCCTCCCTTTCCTCATTAGGCAATCCAATAATCAAATCCGTATTAATATTTTTATGTCCCTCTTCTCTCGCCATTTTAAAAGCGTTTATAAAATCCTCAACCGTATGTTTTCTGCCAATAAGTTCAAGGGTTTTCTGATTCATAGACTGAGGATTAACAGAAATTCTGTCAACATCATATCTTTTTAAAATCTTCAGTTTTTCTCTTGTAATAGTATCAGGTCTGCCTGCCTCAACAGTAAACTCAACAGGCTTTTTAAAAAATTTCTTTACATTCGAAAGTAAAAACTCAAGCTGTACCTCATCCAAAGATGTTGGAGTACCTCCTCCAATATAAATACTTTCAATATTATATCTATCAGCATAATCTTCAACATACTCAAATTCTTTCAAAAGTGCTTTTAAATACAAATCAACCTTACTTTTATATTGTTCCAGAGAATATGAAGTAAATGAACAATAAAGACACTTTGTAGGGCAAAATGGAATACCTATATAAACACCTATACTATTTCTATCATTTTTTTCCATTATATTTTTTTCGGCATATGCCACATCAAAAGCAAGTTTAATCTTTTCTTCCGAAACAAGATAATCTTCTTTAAGAACTTTTTTAATTTCCGAATCAGAAATACCGTCTTCCCACATAGAATAAATTCTTTTTGATGGTCTTATCCCTGTCAAAATACCCCAGGGCATTTTTATATCATACACTTTTTTAAAACAGTAAAATAAGCTTATCTTAATACATCTTTTAACACTTTTTATATCACTGGACAAAATATCTGTACAAAACTCCGATATCTTTTTCCCGTTTTTATACAAACTTGCCGTACATCTGTTTTTCTCCAAAAAACTTATAACAGACATATCTGAAAATATTTCCGAAAAATCAGCCTTGCGGCTATAAATATTATTTGGAAAAAACAATTGCAGTAAAGAAATAACCTCATCATCAAAATTATGACCTTTTAAAATATAATCCATAACAAAAACCTCATTCAAACAAATCAGAATTTTCTGAAATATAAGGATTATTCAGTCTTTCAAAACCAATTTGGGTTTTCGGCCCGTGACCGCAGTAAACAATAACGTCATCAGGCAAACACATAAGTTTATTTTTAATTCCATTAATCAAATCAGAAAAACTTCCAAAAGGGAAATCAGTTCTTCCAACAGAACCATAAAACAAAGTATCTCCCGAAAATAAAATTCTTTCGTTTTCAAAATAATAACAGCAGCCTCCCGGCGTATGTCCGGGGGTTTTAAAAACTCTGACCATAATATTTCCAAATGAAAAAGAATCCCCATCATTTAAAATTTTATCAGCTTTAACGGTATACGGTGAGTCATAAAGAGCGGATAAGTTATTTGAGGCATCTTCCGAAATAATTTTTTCGCCGTCACAAATAACTATTTCACCTCCAACACTGTTTTTAATTTCATTAACCCCACCAATATGGTCAAAATGACAATGTGTAAGTGCGATATACTTAATTTTCAAATTTTCTTTTTTAATAAAGTCAATAAAAAATTCTGCGCTATCACCTGGGTCAATAACAATTCCGTCAAGAGTTTTTTCATCAAAAACAATATAACCGTTAGTTTCCATCATAGAAACAATAAAAGTTTTTACTCTCATAGTTTTCACCTTTAATTATCAAAAATTTTTATCACTGTCCAAAAGAATTGTAACAGGGCCGTCATTTAAGAGTTCAACCTTCATATCTGCCCTAAAAATACCTGTTTGAACATCATTATACATATTTTTAGCAATTTTAACAAAATCATCAAATTTATCCTCCGCCTCATCAGGCTTCGCTCCTATAGCAAAACTCGGACGCCTGCCCTTTCTTGCGTCGGCATAAAGAGTAAAATTAGGAACTATTAAAATTCCTCCGCCAATATCATCAACCGACAAATTCATTTTTTGTTCTTCATCCTCAAAAATACGAAGATTGATAATTTTATCAGCAATATATTTATAAACCTGCTCATTATCCGTAGAATTAACGCCAATAAGCGCCATAATTCCTCTGCCAATCTTTCCAACAGTTTCACCGTCAACATTAACAGAAGCATATAAAACTCTTTGTAAAACAGCTCTCATAATTAAGTAGTTACCCTTTCTATATCAGTTACACCATCAACAGTATACAATTTTTTGCAAAAGCTTTCAAGCTGAGCTTTGTTTGTTATCTGAACAGTAATATTAATTCTAGCCTTATTTTTTTCACAGTTAGCATTAATAGACGTCATTGAAATACCATCTTCCATAACCACTTTTGTAATATCAAAAACCATACTATCCCTATTATTTCCAACAATAAGCAATTCTGCCGAAAATGAAGACAAATCCTCTTTAACAGAATCCACGCTCCATTCCGCTTCTAAAAGCCTGTTTCTTTCTTCTTCATTCAAATTGATAATATTAACACAGTCTGTTCTATGAATAGAAACGCCTCTGCCTCTTGTAACAAACCCGACAATTTCATCACCTGGAATAGGAGTGCAGCACCTTGAGAATCTAACCTCAATATCGCCTATACCTTTAACAATTATTCCGCTTTTACTTTTTTTATCTTTAACCATTCCGTGCTGACTTGTCTGAGCCTGAAGCATCTGTTCGTTACTATGTTTCAAAACATCTTCGACAGAAATATTTTTCTTAATTTCTTTTTCCATTTCTTCTTTAAGACGATTTATAATCTGACCTTCTTTAAGCCCTCCGTGACCAACAGCGGCACAAATAGAATCCCAGTTTCTGAAACAATATCTTTCAAGAACAACTTCCATTCTTTTAGGAGATAAAAGTTCTGATAAAACAACTCCTTTTCTTTTAGCTTCTTTATCAAGCAGTTCCTTACCTTTAATAATATTTTCTTCTTTATTTACCTTTTTAAACCATTGATTTATTTTACTCTTTGCCTGGCTGCTTTTAACAAATTTAAGCCAATCCATACTTGGTCCTCTTGAATTTTGAGATGTAACAATCTCAACTCTGTCACCGTTTTGAATTTCATAGTCAAAAGTAACAATCTTACCATTCACTCTTGCGCCAACCATTTTATTTCCCACAGCACTATGAATTGAGTAAGCAAAATCAACAGGAGTACCTCCGTGCGGAAGGCTTTTAACCTCACCAGTTGGACTAAAACAATAAACATTATCACTAAAAGCGTCAAGGTCAGTTTTTATAGTATCCATAAACTCTTTATTGTCAGACATATCTCTCTGCCATTCAAGAATTTGTCTTAGCCAAGAAAGCTTAGCTTCTTCAGGGTCTTCGTCCATACCCGTTTTGCCCTCTTTATATTTCCAGTGAGCCGCGATACCATATTCAGCGATACGATGCATTTCCCAAGTTCTTATCTGGACCTCAAAAGGCTCCCCCTCAGGTCCAATAAGAGTATTGTGGAGAGATTGATACTTGTTTGCTTTAGGCATTGCGATATAATCCTTAAATCTTCTTGGAATAGGCTTATATATTTCGTGAACAATACCAAGAACCTCATAACAGTCTTTAACCGAATCAACAATAACTCTTACGGCAAACAAGTCATAAATTTGGTCAAGAGTTTTATTTTGATTAAGCATTTTTCTATATATACTAAAAAAATGTTTTGGTCTTCCGGCAATTTCACATTCAATAGAATTTTCCCTGCATTTTTCTTTAAGCTTGTCAACTATTTTCCCAACATATTCTTCTCTTTCTGACTGTTTTCTTTTTATTTTATCAGCTAAATCATAATACGCTTCAGGTTCAAGATATCTAAGACATAAATCCTCAAGTTCTATTTTTATTTTTGAAATACCAAGACGGTCCGCAAGCGGCGCATAGATATCCAAAGTTTCCTGTGCCTTTTCTTTCTGCTTTTCCGGAGTCATATATTTTAAAGTACGCATATTATGAAGTCTGTCAGAAATTTTTATAATCAAAACCCTAATATCTTTAGCCATAGCGAGAAACATCTTTCTATAATTCTCAGCCTGCAATTCCTCTTTGGAAGAATACGCTATTTTTTCAAGTTTTGTAACTCCATCTACAAGCAGAGTAATTTCCTCATTAAAAATTTTTGTAATATCATCACAGGAATAAGATGTATCCTCAACAATATCATGCAAAATACCAGCAACAATAGATTCAATATCAAGTTCCAATTCAGCCAGAATAATAGCGACGCAAAGCGGATGAATAATATAAGGTTCTCCCGATTTTCTAACTTGATTACCGTGAGCCTTTTTAGCCAGAAGATACGCCTTCTCAACCATAGAAAAATCATTTGATGGATGATATTTTCTCATTTTTTCAATAAGTTCCTTATATAATTTTTCACATTGCTCCATAAGCGACACTCCTCCGCAAAACTTATCAATAAAAACTGTTAAATATTAAAAAATACCACATAATTCAACAAAATAAAATTTATGTATACGGTCTGTTTATAATAAATCTATATCATTTATTATAATTACTGTTGCCAGTAATTTCAATAAGGAATTATATCAATTCACAAAATTTTTATCGCAAAACAAAATATACATTTAAAAATTTTGCGTGTTTTCCAATTTTTTTAATTTTTAAAAACAACTTAAATACAGATTTGACATATTATAAGATATTTTGTTAATATATAAATAAGATTATACTCTATTAAACTCACTAATTCAAGCTATTTTCCATTTTTTTCTCATTACGGCTTTAGAGTACGCCAATAGTCTTTAACTTTCTTTAAGGCAATACCGCATAATTCAACAAAACAGATTTGAGATGATATTTTTCAGTGCAAGGAAAAAGCTCGCTGGTCAAAC
>CAOJPS010000123.1 GCA_948441255.1 uncultured Eubacteriaceae bacterium
TTTGCGATAGAAAAAGGTTCCATTAGTTATAAATTTTCATCGAACTCACGTTATAATAATGATAATTCTGAATATAATACTTGAAATTTACATATAGTTTTAATAGTTATTTTTAAGGGGGCATTTCAATTGAAAGCTTATATTGAAAAACGAGCTATTGAAATTGCTAAATTTATTGTAAAAAGCAATGCAACTGTTAGAGAAACAGCAAAAAAATTCGGGATAAGCAAATCTACAGTACATAAAGATATTACAGAGAGGTTACTGAAGATAGATACATCTCTTGCAAATGACGCAAGAAAAGTTCTTGATACAAACAAATCTGAAAGGCACATAAGAGGCGGAATGGCAACAAAGCAAAAATATTTGGGAAAATGAAAAAATTAAATTTATATATTCTGTAAAAACTATCCTTCTTGACAATAAAGCGAGATTAAAACGCTAAAAACAAGGAGGATTTATTTTTTGTTTATATAAATACTGACAAACTAAAAAATTATTTTTATCTGCCGTCAGATTAAAATATGTTTTCAAAAATATTGACATATATATATAAAATGCTAAAATAAATATTATAAAATATAAAAAATAATTAGCTTTGTGTTCATTATTTTACATCATATAAAATAACTAGTGAGGTATTATAAGCTATGTCACAATTAAAATTTATAGCAACAACAGCATTTGGCCTTGAGGCAACTGTAAAAAGAGAAATTCAAAAATTAGGTTTTGAAAACATATCTTCAAATGATGGAATGGTTTGTTTTAGCGGTGATGAATCTACAATACCTAAAGCAAACATACATCTTCGAAGTTCAGACAGAATTTTACTTATGATAGGACAATTTAAAGCTTTTTCATTTGAGGAACTTTTTGAAAAAACAAAGTCTCTAAATTGGTCAGATTGGATACCAAAAAACGGAAATTTTATAATAACCGGAAAATCAATAAAATCACAACTATACAGTGTTCCTGACTGTCAATCTATTGTTGAAAAGGCAATTATTGAAAATTTAAAGAAAAAATATAAAATAAATTGGTTTGAAAAAACAGGAGCAAAATATAAAATACAAGCAGCAATTTTAAAAGATACTGTAACACTGACAATAGATACTACTGGTGATTCTCTCCACAAGAGAGGTTACAGAGATTCAGCTGTAATAGCTCCATTAAAAGAAACTTTGGCGGCGGCTTTAATAGAATTAAGTTTTTGGAAAAAGGATAGAATTTTTTTAGACCCAACCTGTGGTTCAGGAACAATTCCCATAGAAGCCGCACTGATTGCGAAAAATATAGCGCCTGGAATATCAAGAAAATTTGTTTCTGAAAGCTGGGAAAATATACCATTGAGGTTTTGGAAAGATACTAGATGTAAAGCCTACAGTGAAATAGATATAAACATAAAACCCGAAATATTCGGCTCAGACATAGACCCAAAAGCAATAGAAATAGCCAAACATAATGCTATAAATGCCGGCGTTGACGATTGTATTCATTTTGAGATAAAACCTTTAAAAGATATATCTCTCAAAAAAGACTACGGAATTTGTATATGTAATCCGCCATATGCTGAAAGAATGGGAGAATTAATAGATGTAGAAAATTTATATAAAGATATGGGAAGAATATTCAGAAAAAATAAGACGTGGTCATTTTACACAATAACATCCCACGAGGGTTTTGAAAAGCTATATGGTCAAAAAGCCGATAAAAAGAGAAAATTATTTAATGGAAATGTAAAAACGGACTACTATCAATACTACGGAACACGTCCTCCTAAAAAATAAAATTTTATTAAATTAATATAATAAAAATAATAAATATAATAAAAATACTTGAAAATAATTATAATTTATTGTACTATATCATTATGCGGTATAAAAATTTATTAAAACTTTTTGGGAATTGTATTAAAATATTTTTTTCAATTCCTGTTAATATAAAGGAAGCGTAAATAATGTCATTAATAAATCAACACGGCGGCGATTTAGATGTAATTGAAAGAAGATATAATATTCCAAAAGACAAGCTTATAAACTTTAGCGGAAATGTAAATCCGCTTGGAGTTCCTGAAAGTATAAAAAACGCTATAATTGAAAATGTAGATTATATATGCCGTTATCCTGATGTAAATTATTTATCTTTAAGAAAAAATATATCATTATATACAAATGTAAATCATGAACACATAATTCCTGGAAACGGTGCTACAGAATTAATAAGCTTATTTATAAAAGCGATTTCTCCAAAATATACTGTAATAGTATCTCCATCCTACTCAGAATATGAAAAGGAAATAAAATTAAATAACGGCAAAGTTAAACTTTTTCCGTTAAAAGAAGACAACAATTTTAATCTTGACATAAATGAATTTATTTCATCTATTCCTGAAAATACAAATATGATTGTATTATGCAATCCGAATAATCCTACAGGAACAGCTATAAATGTTTTTCAACTTGAAATTCTTTTAAAGTATTGTTTTGATAAAAATATATATGTAATGATAGATGAAACATATATTGAATTTACAAATATTAAAAAAACTTTTTCAGCCGTTTCTTTGATTTCTTCATATAAAAATCTTTTTATTATAAGAGGAACATCAAAATTTTTTGCGGCCCCAGGATTAAGATTCGGCTATGGACTTTGCTCAAATACTGAAATACTAAATAAAATAAATTCTTTTAAAGACCCATGGTCTGTAAATATTTTTGCTTCAATAGCTAGCGAAGTTATGTTCAAGGATACCGAATATATTACAAAAACAAGAAAACTTATTTCTGAGGAAAGAGAAAAAATAATAACTGAATTGAAACAATGGAAAAATATAAAAACATTTGAAACAGAAGCAAATTTTATATTAATAAAACTTTTAAATAAAAATATAACATCAGACAAAATTTTTAAAAAACTTATTGGTAAAAAAATGGTTATAAGAGATGCGTCAAATTTTGTTTTTCTCGGAAATAGTTATTTAAGATTTTGTTTTCTTCTTCCAAGTCAAAATAAAATGCTTTTACAGCATTTAAAAGCAATAATCGAAAATTAAATATAAAAATATCGGAGGTATAAAAATGATGGATACACAAAATGAATTACACAATAACGTTGAACAGGAAACAGACAGTACCCCATATACAATGCTTGAGGCAATAACTGAAGCAAAAAGATGCCTTAATTGTAAAAAACCAATGTGTAAAACAGGCTGTCCAATAGAAAATGATATCCCCGACTTTATAAACCAGCTTTCAAAAGGAAATCTCGGGGAAGCACGGGCAATTCTTGCCAAAAAAACAAATCTTCCTGCCGTATGCGGACGGGTATGTCCTCACGAAAAACAATGCGAAGGTCATTGCATAATGAATAAAAAAGGAGCTCCAATAAGAATCGGAAAAATTGAACAGTTTATTGCTGATTTTGATGCTGATATGAATTTAACAAGGGAAAATATTCCTCCTAAGACAAGAGGAAAAGTTGCTGTAATAGGCTCTGGTCCTGCTGGTTTAACGGTTGCTGGTGATTTAGCGCTTCAGGGATTTAGTGTTGTTGTATACGAGTCAGAAAATGAACCTGGAGGTATTCTTCTGTATGGAATCCCACAGTTCAGACTTCCAAAAGATGTTGTACGACGTGAAACAAAACGAATTGAAGAACTTGGAGTTCATTTCATAAATAACTGTATAGTTGGACAAGATATTACAATAGACCAAATATTCGAAAGAGGTTTTGATGCTATATTTATAGGAACAGGAACAGCTCTTGCCAGGGAACTTAACATTCCTGGAAAAGAATTTGCTGGTGTAATTCAGTCAAATTACTTCTTAAGAATGGTTTCAATGTACAATGACGGAAAAATAAACAGACAAGAAGTTTCTATAAAAGATGGAGATAATGTTCTTGTAATTGGTGCGGGAAACGTAGCGATGGATGCTTCAAGAACAGCATTAAGAATGGGTGCTAAAAACGTAACTGTTTTATACAGAAGTACACCTGATACAATAACAGCATCACAAATTGAATATGAAGGAGCTGTAAGTGATGGAGTGAAATTTATGTGGGAAACCACTCCTATTGAATATGTAGGAAAAGACGGCAAAATCATAGGTTTAAAAGCAAACAGTTATGGAAGTGAAGTAATAATTCCTGGAAATAAAATATTGCTTGCCATAGGTTCAAAACCAGCAAAACGAATTATTTCAACAACACAAGGAATAGATGTAAATGAGGCAGGATATGTAATAACAAAAGAACGTCCTTATGGTATGACTACATTAAAAGGCGTATTTGCCGGTGGCGATGTTGTACACCAGCCGGCAACTGTTGTACTTGCTATGAAAGAAGCAAAAAAAGTTGTAGCGGGAATTTCGGCTTACGTAGACGCTAAAAAATTATTGGAAGAATAAAACAAATATATAGTAATTTTTGTAATGTAATTCAAATATTTAGAATTTCCTTATATTCCTATTGTAAGTATAATAAACTTTCTTTGTCTTTCAGTATTTTTTATGTTAATGTGCTTTTGCATAATATAAAAACAAACCTACATAAAAGATTAATTTATGTGGGTTTGTTTTTGTTGTATTAGAAAAACCACCAGTTCTACTGGTGGTTAAAAAGGCTTAAGCTCTGAAAAAAAGCCTATGATATAATTAGAGCGACTGACAATCGCAAAAATTATATCATAGGAGGTATCGTTATGAATAACGACTTAACCAGTTTATCACATACAAAATGGAGATGTCAATATCATATTGTTTTTGCGCCAAAATACAGAAGACAGGAAATATACGGGAAATACAAAGCAGAAATAGAAAAAATATTAAGAACAATATGTGAAAGATACAATGTAGAAATAATAGCGGCAGAAGCTTGTCCAGATCATATACATATGCTGGTATCAATACCGCCGAAAATGAGTGTATCAAGATTTATGGGGATATTAAAAGGTAAAAGCAGCCTTATGATATTCGACAGGTTCGCAAACTTAAAATATAAGTATGGAAATAGGCATTTTTTGGTGCAGAGGTTATTATGTAGATACGGTTGGACGTAATAAAACAGCAATAACAAAATATATACAAAACCAATTACAGGAAGACCAATTATCAGATCAGATAAGTCTGAAAGAGTACATTGACCCGTTTACGGGTGAGCAGAGAAAAGGAAATAAATAAAAAGCTGCCCGATGAGGGCAGCAATTAGTAACAATAGTGCGATTGTCAGTTTTTTCAGTGTGCGAATAGCACAAGCTGGCACCAAGCCCTTATAGGGCTATCTCAAGCCACCAGCTTAGCCGATGGTTCTGACTTTGTTAGCGTCAGTCGGCTCAGGCTACGCCTGTGCTTTCTTTCTACTGCCTTATGAAAATAATTTTTTATCTCGCTTCCTTTTACTTATTTTCAAGTGATTTGATTATATCTATCCTATTTTCTTTTCAATTTTAGCAAATGAAACTTAACACACTTAGCAACAGTAATCAAATCACCGTTTAAATTATTATATGTCTAATAACTGTTTTTTTTACAGAACTTTAGTTTTTAGATACCAGATACGCTCTATCTAAAATTTTGATTTTTTTAATCCAAAATATAATTATACTTTATTTTAATATAATTATTACGTTCCATTTCATACATTTCTTTATCTGAAATATATATAGTATTAAATAAGTAAAGTCCTTTTTCTTTTTCGTAAACATATTTGCCAGTTAAATAATTTATATATTCATAGCTAATCATATAAGTTCCATCTATAATTTTAGGATTAAAATATTCATCAAATTTTATATTTCTGTTTATATTGACATTTTTATCGTCCTTTGGTAAAAAATATATCTCAGCATCCTTTGTTACCAATAAACCAGCATTATCTTTTCCTACACCAAGTTTTGATGGACTTCCATTATTGAGCCATACAACCTTATATCCCATTGCTTCAAAAAGATCTTTCACGGGAAAATAGACAAGATAATCAATAAATACAGGTTTTATTTTATTAAAAATTATTTCTTTATTGTTATATTTTATATTTACTTCTTTAAGGGATATAAGCTTTGGAGGAATATACTTTTTAACAGACTTTATGATTATTTGATTATTATTCCAGTTTTCTATCGAATAACCAAATAACACCAAAATATCATAAATGGGAAAATATACTAAATTGTCTGAAGTTACAAAAGCCTTTTCTGATATAGGCATATTATAAATACTTGCTTTTTTAGGAATTACTAATAAATCCCCTCCATTTTCTTCTTGGCTTTTTTGACTGAAGGCATATTCTGCTTTTTCCCCGTCATTTTCAAATATTAAATACGAGGTTGTACCTATATCAATTAAAGGATGCTCATAATAATAATTAAATCCAATAAATTTTGACAAATCATCTAGTTCAGTAAAAACACAGTTGTTCTTAACATATATAGGATTTTTAAAATTTATTTTTTCATTATTATATATAAAATCTATATTCAAGTTTTCAAGTTCAGTTGTTTTTTGATAATCATAACCCCAAAAAAGTTTAATATGAAATGAATCTATATAGGACTTAATAAGTAATATAGAAATAATCGCAATTAAAGATAATGATAAAATAACAATTCTTTTAAAAAATTTCTTTACCATAATAAGTATCTCCTACTGATTAACACCCCTATCATATTAAATCTAAATAAATTTGTATAAGTCATTTGATAGGAAATATCTGTATTATTTATATTATCCATAAATCATAAGCTATCTGATTTTCTGTTGTCGTATTGTTGCCAGTAAAATAATTATAAAATATTCCAGCTAATAAATCAAGGTCAAATTTTAAGGTACAATAGATAGGTAACAGTAAAAATAAAAAAACAAGGTTCTAAAAATGTGATATAATTGAAATTGCGAAACCCCAATAAATCACAAAGGAGAACCTTGTATAAATATGTTATCACAAATAAAGTATTTTCGTCAACGATTAATTAAATATCTTGAAAATCATAGTGTGACAGAAACAGCAATAAGATTTAGAGTAAGCAGAAAAACAGTGTATAAATGGAAAAACAGATATGACGGAACAATAGAAAGCCTTGAAGACAGAAGTCACAGACCAAAAAATATTCCAAGAAAGCATACAGAAAAAGAATAGACCTGTTTAATAAACTTGTCAAAAACACTGAAGTATGATATAAATAAAGAAATAATATACTAAAGTGATGAAAAGGATAATATAAAAAGGATATCAAGACTCAAGGAAAAAGAATATCAGGAACTGTTTGGAGTAAAAAAATCAACATTTGAAAAAATGCTTGAAATATTAAATAAACAATATGAAAAAGAGCACAAAAAAGGTGGAAAACCCGCTAAATTGAAAGTTTTGGATAAACTGATAATAACGCTTTGCTATTATCGTGAATATTGTACAATGCAGCATATTGCATTTGATTATGAAGTAACAAAAGGTACAATTTGCAACAGTATACATTGGGTAGAAAATACACTTATAAAAAGCGGTGTTTTCAGTCTGCCGTCAAAAAGAGAATTGTATACTGATACTAAAATTGAAGTTGTTTTGATAGACGCGACAGAAGTAGAGATTGAACGCCCAAAAAAAGACAAAAGCAATACTATTCAGGAAAAAAGAAAAAACACACTTTAAAAGTTCAAATAGCAGTTGATGCTGCTGATATGAAAGTAATTTGTTTTAATATTTCCAAAGGAAAAACTTATGATTTCAATCTGTTTAAAAAAAGTAAACTAAAGTTTTTTAACACAACAAAAATACTTGCAGATAGTGGATATCAGGGTATTTGCAACTTTCATAAAAACAGTGAAACACCAATTAAAGCTTCAAAAAATCATAAATTATCAGCCGAAGAAAAATCATATAACCACAGCATTCTAAAAAAACATATTTATATTGAACATATTAATTGTTACATAAAAAGATTTAAAATTTTATCTTCACGATACAGAAATAAAAGAAAAAGATTTGGTTTGC
>CAOJPS010000124.1 GCA_948441255.1 uncultured Eubacteriaceae bacterium
AAACGAGATTTGGACTTGTGACTGGAGTTCAGACGTGTGCTCTTCCGATCTAATCGTAAATATGCCGCTTGTCAATCCAGAAACAGGCTATAATAAAGCAATTATAGAACTAAAACAACTTGTAGAACTCATACGGAACGGCAAAAAGAACAATGAGCCTGATGGTAAACTACTCGGTGAAGTCAAACCGCTATTTAATAAAGAACAATTCTGCTCTATGGTAGAAAAGGCAAAACATCATATCCGTGAGGGAGATATTTTTCAGATTGTACTCTCAAACCAACTAAGTGCTCCATTTAAGGGAAGCTTATTAAATACTTACCGTGTACTTCGCACCATCAATCCATCTCCATATATGTTCTATTTTTCTGGTACTGATGTTGAGGTTGCCGGCGCATCCCCGGAAACGTTGGTCAAGCTGGAAAACGGTATTCTGCACACTTTTCCTCTTGCCGGAACCAGACCAAGGGGAAAAACCAATGATGAAGATAAAGCTCTTGAAGCGGATTTACTTTCTGATGAAAAAGAGCTTGCGGAACACAATATGTTAGTTGACCTTGGAAGAAACGATCTTGGAAAAATAAGTAAATTTGGTACCGTTCAAGTTGAGAAACTGCACTCCATTGAGCGTTTTTCTCACGTAATGCACATTGGTTCTACTGTTCAAGGAAAAATTAGGGAAGATAAAGATGCTCTGGACGCAATCGAAGCGGTTCTTCCGGCAGGAACATTGTCTGGCGCTCCTAAAATTAGAGCTTGTCAACTGATTGATGAATTAGAAAACAGCAAACGCGGCATATATGGCGGTGCAATCGGATATATAGACTTTACTGGCAATATGGATACCTGCATCGCCATTCGTATTACTTACAAGAAAAACAATAAAGTGTTTGTAAGGAGCGGAGCAGGTATTGTTGCAGATTCGATTCCTGAAAAAGAATTTGAAGAATGCCTTAACAAAGCCAAATCATCTCTCAAAGCCTTGAAGCTTGCACAGGAGGTGGAATTATGATTTTACTGATTGATAACTATGATAGTTTTTCCTATAACCTATACCAGTTCATCGGAGAAATTGATTCCAATATTAAGGTCATTCGAAATGATGAAATGACAGTAGATGAGATAAAAACACTAAATCCCAATCGTATTATCCTCTCTCCTGGGCCAGGCAGACCAGAGGATGCTGGAATAATTATTGAAGCAGTTAAAACACTTGGCGGAAATATTCCAATTTTAGGCGTTTGTCTTGGTCATCAAGCAATATGTGCGGCATTCGGCGCAACTATTACTTACGCAAAAGAATTAATGCACGGCAAACAATCAGAGGTAAAATTTGATATCAATTGTCCGCTGTTTATGCACTGTCCTACAGTTGCTTTAGTTGCCCGATACCACTCTCTTGCGGTAGATACAAATACAATTCCTAGTTGTCTAAATATTACAGCTTTAACGGCGGATAATGAGGTAATGGCAATACAGCACAAAAACTATCCCGTCTATGGTGTACAGTTTCATCCCGAATCCATAATGACGCCAGATGGAAAAACAATGCTTAGAAATTTTATAAAGGAGATATGATAGATGATTAAAGAAGCTATTGTAAAAATCGTAAATAAAGAAGACCTCACCTATGATGAGTCCTACACCGTAATGAATGAAATTATGAGTGGTAAAACAACACAAACACAGAACGCGGCTTTTCTTTCCGCACTCTCAACAAAAAGCGCAAGAGCCGAAACGACCGATGAGATTGCGGGATGTGCGGCTGCTATGAGAGCACACGCCACCAAGGTGGAAACAAATATGGATTTATTTGAAATCGTTGGCACCGGAGGAGATAACGCTCATAGTTTCAATATTTCCACCACCTCCGCTATTGTTGCCGCGGCAGGCGGTATGAAGGTCGCAAAACACGGCAATCGTGCGGCGTCATCTCAATGCGGAACAGCAGATTGTCTGGAAGCGCTTGGGGTAAACATTCAGCAAAGCCCCGCAAAATGCATCGAACTTCTAAATGAAGTTGGTATGTGCTTCTTTTTCGCGCAAAAATATCACTCCTCAATGAAATATGTTGGTGCTGTCCGCAAAGAGCTGGGATTTCGTACTGTATTTAATATTCTAGGCCCTCTCACCAACCCTGGAACACCATCTATGCAACTTCTTGGCGTATATGATAACTATCTTGTAGAACCATTGGCAAAAGTACTAATTAACCTAGGTATTAAACGTGGTATGGTAGTATATGGTCAGGACAAACTGGACGAAATTTCTATGAGCGCACCCACAACCGTCTATGAAATTCGTGACGGCTGGTTCAAATCATCAATAATTACACCCGAGGATTTTGGCTTCAAACGTTGTACAAAAGAAGACCTGAAAGGCGGTACACCTGAAGAGAACGCAAAGATTACACTTGACATTTTGAATGGCGAAAAGAGTCATAAAAGAAATGCTGTTTTGATGAACTCAGGCGCTGCCCTTTATATCGGCGGCAAAGCTGACAGTATGAAGGACGGGATTGTTCTTGCTGAAGAAATCATTGATTCCGGAAAAGCACTTAAAACCCTCCATAAGTTAATTGAAGTCAGCAACAGACCGGAGGTAGAGGTATGACAATTCTTGACCAGCTTGCAGGTTACGCGAAAGAACGTGTTGAAAAAGCAAAAAAGAAAATGTCGGTTGACGAAATCAAACAACAGGCTTTATTTCTCCCAAAGGGTGCTTTTTCCTTTGAAAACACACTGAAAAAACAAGGGATTTCTTTTATTTGCGAGTGTAAGAAAGCATCCCCGTCCAAAGGACTGATTGCCCCGGAATTCCCATATTTGCAAATCGCAAAAGATTATGAAGCAGCAGGAGCCGATTGCGTCTCAGTCTTAACCGAGCCTAAATGGTTTCTTGGCGCGGACAAGTATCTGAAAGAAATTGCGCGGACAGTTTCTATCCCTTGCCTGCGCAAGGATTTTATTGTAGATGAGTATATGATCTATGAATCAAAACTCCTCAGAGCATCAGCGGTACTTCTCATCTGCTCAATACTATCAGAAGAGCAAATCAAGGCATACATCAAAGTGTGTGATATACTTGGACTTTCAGCATTAGTTGAAGCCCATAATGAAACTGAAATAAAAATGGCGTTAAATGCCGGAGCACGAATTATTGGTATCAACAACCGCAATCTGAAAGATTTTTCTATAGACACCAGCAATAGCAGTAAATTCCGAAAACTGATTCCCCCAAAAGTGCTGTTTGTTTCTGAAAGCGGCGTAAATACCGCAGATGATGTTGTAAAACTCCGTGAGATTGGTGCGGACGCTGTGCTTATCGGAGAAACTCTTATGAGAGCGTCCAACAAGAAAGCAAAACTTGCGGAATTGCGAGGTATATAGTATGACAAAAATAAAACTCTGTGGACTCTGTCGTCTATGTGATATAGAAACCGCCAATAAACTAAAACCCGAATACATTGGATTTGTGTTCGCGCCAAAAAGTAAACGATATGTTTCCGCTGTCAAAGCTGCCAAATTAAAACAGATACTTTCTCTTGATATTAAAGCAGTAGGCGTGTTTGTTGATGAAAATGTAAATACTGTAGCGGATTTACTTAATCAACATATTATTGACATCGCTCAGCTTCACGGAAACGAGGATAAAAATTATATCAAAACTCTGCGTATGCTTACAAATAAACCAGTTATAAAAGCATTTCAAATTATCAGTGAGCAAGATATTATTTCTGCCGAAAATAGCACAGCAGACTTTATCTTACTCGATTCTGGCGTGGGTACAGGAGAAACGTTTAACTGGTCTTTGTTAAAGAACATTCGCCGACCATACTTTCTTGCGGGCGGTCTTACTATAGAAAACGCAAGTGAAGCAGTAAAAAAGCTAAATCCGTTTGCCGTTGATGTCAGTTCGGGCATTGAAACAAATGGAATAAAAGATAAAACAAAAATGGCAGCCTTTGTTGCCGCTGTTAGAAATGAAAACAGACTATAATCAACAATACTCAAATTATAAGTCTTCTAATATGTACTTATTAGGAATATAAATCACCATATTTCTTTCTGTATGCTTTATATTTCTTGAATCCTTGAATATTTAATTTAACTTAGTGCGTGTGAAACAACGTCCCACACGCACTAAGTTATTCTATCATTTCAATTTTTTTCTTTTTGACGTTTTTTATACAGCTTTTCACGCCTTTTATTTTTTAATTCTTTTATCTCTTCCAACCTTTTTATTTTTCGCGATAATTCATTCTTTTTTTCTGCCGCTGATAAAAAACCACACCCACACAAATTACCATTCCCAATAATGAAATCATCAATCCCTCTCTAAAAAGAGGAACATAAAACTCAAACTCAATATTATGTTTTCCCGGCGCAAGTTCAATCCCCGAAAAAATTCCGTTTACTTTAAGTATATCTGTTTCTTCTCCATCAACAAAACATTTCCACCCATCATTATAGGGTATGCTCAAAGCAAGTATACCTTTTTCCTTGTTATTCAAAATACCAGATATATAATCATCACCAATATTAAGATTTTCCAAATTGTATTTGTTTAAACGTTCAATCCATCTGCCAAGTTTATCATACGAGTTAAAATACAATCTTGCGTCAAATATGCTGTATTCACCCACATCAGGCAAACTTATAATAATAGAATCAGCATTTCCGTCAAGCTTAACTGAAAAACATTCCAAAGGATATCTCCACTGATACCTGCTGTAATACTTCTGCACTTCCCTGCCGTTGACCTTAAATTTAAAAGTTTTATCATAACTTTCGTCAATATCAAACGAAAATAAATATTCTCCGTTTATATCCTCATTATTAATAGGAATAATAATCTTTGCGGAATTTTTCTCTTTAACCACGATTTTTCCATTTACATATTCACAATTCTGATAAACCCATTCATCAATATTTCCAATATCTATTTTAGATGTAACATTATCTATTTTCGCTTTAGCATAATCATTTTTTATGTTGTCAACAGCAGCTGTCTGCAAAATATAAGCATCTTTATAAGCAAAATCCATTTGGTCAAGGTCACTTGTGTCAATTGCTGAATCATACCACAAATCTATTCCAACATCATAGTTATTCACTAATACATTTCTATATTTATTTTCAATATTTATAGGAGAAATTGAATAGCCTAACGGTATATCAGGATACTTTTCCGAATTATAATTTATTTTATATTTAACTCCCCAAGCGGTTTCAAGAAAATATCTATTGTCAAAACCCCTGTAATAACTTGGAGATGTAAATAAACCTCGTATATTATAAGCCCTTTTCAGCCAATTAGACAAATCCCCGTTCACCATACTGTTATAAGTTGTCACTCCATAAATTCCATTATTTAAAGACATATTCTCATATCGTCTATAATTATTATCATAATATGAAGTTGATGTTTCATCAGAAACCCGAAAAAAAGCATAAGGATTTTGATTAAGTTCTTTTATTACATATTTAGCGGTATCATCACCAAACAATAAATCCTCAATTCTTTTCTTGCTTGCGTCATCAGATAAACTTGGAGGCTGATAAGAATATATCCTTATCATAGAAAGTACAAATAATAATACCACAATAAAATATCCTCTAAAAGTACGTTTTACTTTTTTAGTTACACGGCTATACTGACCAATAATTCTTATCATATAAAGGTTAACCGCTAAATTAATAACCTCCTGTTTTGTAAATACTTCTGCCCCCCCCCCGATTCTATAAATAACTAACAATATAATACTTATAATATATAAAACCGTCATTTTTATAAAGCCTAATTTTTTCTTTTCACAAACCTCCTCAAGTAAATCAGGAATAAAGTATGCCGCCGCAAACACAATTATATAATTCCACCTATTGGAGTTGTATGAAAAGCCGTTCATCATAGAATTAAAGAATGGAATTATCATCATAACAACCCAAAAAGCCATAAAAATTAATTTTCTAAAAAACAAAGAATTTTTATCAATTCCTTTTAAAGAATATATAATAAGTATAATAAATAAAGGAATTGTCAAATTGCTGTTAAGTGAAATAAAGTTCTGATAAAAATTATACAATATTTTTGTTTCCGGAATAATTGATAAGTTACCAATGGCAGCTGTTCTGTCAATCAGCATAAACGCTCTAACAGAAGGCAAAAAGAAAACAGAGGCTATACATAGTCCTAAAACACATATTAATACTATCTTTACAATTTTAATAAAATATTGTTTTACAGATATTCCTTTATCATATGAAAACCAAAGAAAATACACTCCATAAGCCACACAGTTAATAAAAGCAAAATAGAAATTATTAGCTATTGTAATAGCTATAGCCGCCGCAAAAGGAAGTATTTTCTTCTCACGTTCATAATATCTAAAAGCCAAAAAAGTCATAGGAAGCCACACAAAACAATCATTCATAAAATCAAAACTCAATGATATCGCAAAAAATAATTTTGGTGTTCCATAGCACACAGCTCCTATCAAAGCAAAATAATTCTTTTTTTCTTTTTCATACAATAAAAGAAAATACATAAAAATCATAGAAAGAGCCTGTCTTATTATATTAATAATAATTGTCCATATCATTATAGCGTCATAACTCAAAATTTCAAATCCAAGTATTTTTTTCAAAAAAAGCTGCAAATAGAAAAAAGGAGAAGTAGTATAATAATATGAAAACTCTGAAAATATATCTCCACCAAGACCATATGCCCAAGACCACTGTCTATCTAAAATATTATCCTCTAAAAAAGGAATCATTCTAATAAGCTGACTAAAACTGTCTGTATGTATAGAAATATAAAACTCGCACTCTCCTATTATATACCTTATATGACATAATATAGAAATTAAAATAAGAAAAATAACCGAAACAATTTTTTTATTCTTTTTTATCCAATCCATTCTAAATAAACCTATTTAACCTTTCTTAAAACACAAGAAATATTAAAACACTTATATTTCTATTCTCTTTGCATTTCTTGGATATCATAGTGCAAAATAATATTGTTATTATCATACAGCGAATAAAAATTCTCAACAATTCTTTCTGCCACAAGAATACCTGATTCGTGACTCGCGTCCATAAGTATAACAATAAACTGACTTTTTCTATAACTTGTAGAAACATCGCCTCTTCTAAGTGAAATACTTATAGCTTTTTCAGTAAGAGCAAAAATCTCATCAATATTCTCAAAATTAGGAACACCGCCGTTTTTGTCTGTCAATGTAAAAAGCAAAAGCTGGACCACTTGTTTTGTTCTTGAAATAGTTCTGTCAAGAAAACGATAAATTTTTTGAAACCCTTCATATTCAACCTGATATACACCTTTTTTAAACTCTTTTTCTTTTAAAAAACTTTTAAAATACTCAAGGTCAATTTTGTCATTAACTTTAATTTCAATATCATTTTTTTCCTCACTGAAAAAATGAAAATTACCCTTGCCATTTTGCTTAACATAATATAAAGCTTTATCTGCGTTATTATATAATGAGGAAAAATCATTCCCATTTTCTCTCGCTACAGAAATACCTATAGAAACGGTAACTTTTTTATCAGTATCAGGAATAATAAGCTTTTCCGAAAAACTTTTAAGAATAGTCATCGCCTTGTTTGCAATATCATTTCTTAAAGCCTTTCCTTTAAAAAATATTATAAATTCATCTCCGCCTATTCTGCATAAAATATCACTTTCACGAATAATACTTTTCAAAATATCAGAAAAAGTAACAAGCATTTTATCTCCAATAATATGACCGAAAGTATCATTTATCCACTTAAAATTATCCATATCCATCCACGAAATTTAAGCCTTCCGATTGGTGTGTTTTTTGTTTGGTTTATTTTTTTGTCAAACCACCTTTAACGGCAGCCGGTCGGCGCTGCCCGCCAGTGGCACGCCGGCAGGCTGCCGGGGAAGCCGGAA
>CAOJPS010000125.1 GCA_948441255.1 uncultured Eubacteriaceae bacterium
GACGGAAAAATTGCAAAAGAAGGGATAAAAACTGTGATTGTTGGAAAACCAAATGCAGGAAAATCTTCACTTCTAAATGTTTTAACAGGGCAGGAACGTGCAATCGTGACAGATGTCGCGGGTACAACCAGAGATATATTAGAAGAAAGTATTCAGCTTGAAGGGATTACCTTGAATGTAGTCGACACAGCAGGAATCCATAATACACAAGATATCGTAGAAAAAATAGGAGTGGACAGAGCAAAATCAAGCGCTGAGTCTGCGGATTTGATACTCTATGTGATCGATGCTTCACTTCCTTTGAATGAAAATGATTTTGAGATTATCAACATGATACAGGAAAAACGTGTTATTATTTTGTTTAATAAATCAGACTTATCCACAGTGATTGATGAAACGGAGGTCATAAACAATTGCAAATCTTCTATAGAAATTATATCAGATGAAACTATTATTTCAATGCACCCTTGGGTGACAGATGTTAAGGGAGAACTTGAAAAGCTGAAAAAACAGAGAGAAGAACAGGAATCAATAAATAATGACGCTGATTATAAGGAGGATTTTAAACATCAGCATACAGAACAGGAGAAAACGGGCGGTATATATGCCGAAAACTAAAAATATAAAAAACATAGAGTATTGGCGTAAAAGACTCGCTGAAAATCAGGAGAATATCTTAAGACCAGCTGATGATTACATAATTGAAGTTGAAACGATTTTTAAACAGGCTGAAAATGAAATCAAAAAAGAAATTGCGTTGTGGTATCAAAGATTTGCTGACAATAACGGAATTACTGATACGGCGGAAGCAAGAAAAAGGCTTAAAGGGAAAGAACTTGCCGAATTGAAATGGAATGTTGCCGAATACATAAAGCACGGCAGGGAAAACGGTATTTCAGCCGATTGGGCTAAGGAACTTGAAAACGCAAGCGCGAGAGTACATATAAACCGTCTGGAGGCTCTTGAATTTCAATGCAGACAATATATTGAGAATCTGTATACAAGCTTTGACAGGGATACAGGTATGCTGCTTGAAAATATATACACTGAAAGTATGTATCATACCGCGTATGAAATAGCGAAAGGAATAGGGATAGGCTCAAATTTTGCCGCGATTAACACAGCACAGCTGAAAAGAGTTATTTCTAAACCCTGGAGCGCTGACGGGAAAAATTTCAGCCAAAGAATTTGGGAAGAACACAGGACAAAACTTGTGAACATACTGCATAATCGGCTGTCAAGAGGAATTCTGACTGGAAAGTCACCGGATAAAATTATTGACGAGATTGCCAAAGATATGAAAAGCTCAAAAGACAGGGCAAGCCGTCTTGTTATGACCGAGAGCGCTTATTTCGCAAGTTTGTCACAAAAAGAAAGTTTTAAAAAATTAGGGGTTAAAAAGTATCAGATACTTGGAACTTTAGACAGCAGTACTTGTGAAGATTGCGGAGAGCTTGACGGAAAAGTTATTGAATTGAAAGAATTTGAAGTTGCGGCAACAGCGCCGCCATTTCATTGCTGGTGCAGGTGCACAATGGTTCCGTTTTTTGATGACGAGTTTACAGAGGGTGAAAAGAGATTCGCCAGAGATAAGGACGGAAACGTTATTTATGTTTCTGCTGATATGACTTATGAGGATTGGAAAAAGAAATTTGTTGATGAAGGGGTTGATAATTTTAGTGAAAGTGGTATAATAAAAGTAATACCAACAAAAGTTATAGAGGGACATTTGCCACCTCCAATAAAGTCAAATCCAAATGATGTTATAGACCATAGAGGTAATAATGGTAAAGTTAAAACAAGGAGTTTTTATGATAATAATGGAAACAAGAAAAAAGATATAAATACAGATAATCATAATAATCCTAAAAATCATCCTTATGGTCAAAACGGAGAACACGCCCACGATTATACTTGGAAAGATAATAAAATTATTGGTAGAAATACACGAGAATTGACTGATATGGAAAGAAAGGAAAATGGTGATATACTATGACTTCTCAAGATTTGAAAGATTTAATTTTATCATTAAGTCAAGATGTGATATTTAATTTTAAAGGAGAGACTGCTTGTATAAATCCTTGGAATGAACATAAATTTGAGGTTGGTTATGGAGATATAAGTAAAGCTTACAATGATATTGATATACTTATGTCAGATAATATTTATAGCGGTATGTCTTTAAACGAAATTAGTGAACAAATTGAACTGATTTAGTATTTATATAAAAAGCACTTACGAAAGTAGGTGTTTTTTTATTGTCAAACGTCCTTGACAAGACGTAAAACTGTCTTATTTTTATGCGAATTTTAAGATAGGAGGTTTTATTGATGAAATGGCTTAGGGAAATTTTAGAGAAAGCGGAAATTAAAGACGGAAAAATTGATATTGACGGAATTATGAAAAGTGTTGAAGCTGAATTTTCAAAAAACGCCGTGGGAATTGATGAGTTTAATATTGTCAAGGAAAAATTGAAACAAGCGGAGGTTGATATAAAAAACAGAGATAAGCAGCTTGAGGAACTTAAAAAGATTGACGTTGAAAAACTTAATTCGGAGATTAGCCGATTACAGCAGGAAAACAAGGCTAACAAGGAAAAAGGTGATATTGAGATTAAACAAATGAGGATTTCTCACGCCGTTGATATGGCACTTATGAAAGCCAATGTAAAAGGAGATAAGGCTATGACGGCGGTCAAGGCTCTTTTAAATCTTGAAAACGCTGAATTTGATGGAAATGATATTAAAGGACTTGATAAGCAAATTGAGGATTTAAAAGCGGACGCTTCTGTTGGAATTTTGTTTGATTCGAAGGGCAAAGACATTCGTTTTACCGGAGTTTCACCGGCTGAAAGCGGAGATGGACTGCCAAAAGGTAAAAATATAAACAATATGAATTACGAGGAATTGTGCGCCTATATGGAATCTAATCCAAGCGCGCGGATTTAAGGGGGTTTAAAAAATGGCTGGAAGTAAATTTGATTCAAAATCATTTAATCCACAAGCTTTTGGAAGGTATATTGATACTATTCCTCAGTTAAAGAAAAATGAGTTGATTAAATCAAGAGCGCTGACTCCTAACTCACAAATAAGAGAAGCGTTTAGTTCTCAGACGGGTACGTCTTATGCTGTTTTGCCTATGTATGGGCTTCTTGACGGTGATGTCTTAAACTATGACGGGCAGACAGATATTACGGCGACAAGTACAACAACATATGAAAGAGGGGTTGTTGTGACGGGCAGGGCTAAGGCTTGGACGGAAATGGATTTTTCGGAGGACATAACAGGCGGAGCTGGATTTATGTCAAACGCCGCGAGACAAGTCAGCGAGTATATGGAAGCGGTTGACCAAAATATTTTGCTTTCAATTTTAGAGGGGATATTCAGTATGACAGGGGCTAAAAATTTAGAGTTTGTAAACAATCATACTTATGATATAACAGCGTCTGAAAACGGCTTTATGACCCCGTCAACGCTTAATACGGCTATTCAGAAGGCAAGCGGAGATAATAAAAGCAAATTTAAAATAGCTGTTATGCACAGTGCTGTCGCTACTAATCTTGAAAACTTAAATTTGCTGTCATACCTTAAACAGACAGACGCTGACGGGATTCAGAGAGATTTGACCCTTGCCACGTGGAATGGGCGAACCGTTATAATTGATGATAGTATGCCAACTGAGGAAGCGGCGGAGGGTGATGATGTTTTATATACAACTTATGTTTTGGGCGAGGGAGCGTTTGACTATGAGAATATCGGAGCAAAAGTTCCTTATGAAATGAGCAGGGACCCAAAAACAAACGGAGGTATTGATACTCTTTATGTAAGACAGAGAAAGGTTTATGCTCCTTATGGAATCTCTTATGTTAAAAAATCACAAGTATCTCTTTCACCTACAGATGATGAACTTAAAAACGGTGAGAATTGGGAACTTGTTAATGACGGAAACTCAGCGGCGGCGAAAAGAAAATATATCAGTCACAAAGCGATTCCAATTGTTAGGATTATATCAAAAGGCTAGGGCGGTGATTGTTTGTGGACGTCATTGACGTTAAAACCAATGTCAAAAGAAGATTGCAGTCGTTGGGTTATACAGCTGTATCTTCTGACGATTGGACGATAGATTTTGTGATTGACAAAACGGAAAATTATATTAAAGGCAATTGCAACACAGTGAATATTAACGATAAACTTTTTGAGGCTGAGATTGATATGATTTGCGGTGAGTTTTTGAACTTAAAGAAAAATTTAGGACAGCTTGATATTGATGGCTTGAGTTTTAATATGATAAGCAAGTCAGTGCAGGAAGGAGACACAAAAGTTGAGTTTTATACAGATGGATTTGATACCGCTGACCAAAAGTTTTCAAAACTTATTCAAAGTCTTATGAATCGAAAGGACGAACTGAGTTCGTATAGGTGTTTAAAATGGTGAGAAGCGCTGTTGAAAGTTTATACACAGGCAGATGTACGGTTACGGAGTATAAAGAGGTTAGGGACGAGGTCAGCAAAATTACTAAAAATAAGGAAGTTATCGTACTTGAAGGGATTCCTTGCAGGCTGTCCTTTAAAAATATTTCAGCCGCTGATTTACAGTATGGAAATGCTGTAACGCAGGAAGTTAAGCTGTTTGTTTCTCCGGATGTGGATATAAAAGACGGTTCAAAGATAACTGTTACTCAAAACGGTGTTACGGCAGATTACGCTAAAAGCGGAGAACCTGCGGTATATTCAAGTCATAAAGAGATAATTTTGGAATTATTTGTGGGGTGGGCGTGATGAGTTCTTGGGGTAATTGTGATTTTTCTGATTTGGAAAAGCTTCAAAGGCAATTGGAAGAAATATCTGATAACAATAAACTTGACGAGTTTTTTGAAGAATGCGCGAAAGAGCTTGCCGAAAGACTTTTAAGAAAGGTTAAAAACAGAACGCCGGTTTATGACTGGAGAAAAGAACAAGGACTTCAGAAAACAAAATCAGGCAGATTAAAAAAAGTTAAAGCTGTAAACTTTACCACTAAAAATGGTAAAAATGTCAGTTTCAATGCAAAGATACATCATAAAGGAGGAACTTTACGCCGAAACTGGGATATAGGTGATATTGTAAAGGTTGGAGGAAATTATCGTATACAGATTTCAAATCCTATAAAATACGCTTCTTATGTTGAGTTTGGACACAGCACAAGAAATCGTAAATCGTGGGTTGACGGGCGTTTTTTGCTTACTATATCAGAACAGGAAATAAAAAAATAGGCGCCTGGAATACTTGAAAAAAAACTGAAAGAATATTTAAGGAGGCGCTTTAATGATTAATGATATTATCAGCAAAATAGGAAAATCAATTAATGAGGAATTTGGTGAGGATTATACTATATATTCCGAAAATATGCCGCAGAATTTTGATACCTCTTGTTTTTTTGTTGAGTGCGTCAGGTATTCAAGGAATAAGGCTGTTTCAAGAGGAAACCGTTTTTTTGTGTCGTCAATGTTTACGGTTACATATTTTCCTGATGAAAGCAATTTATGTCAGAATGAAGAAATCTGGGATATAGCCGACAGACTTTTTGATGCTTTGGAATATATTGATGGCTATTCCGGTGATAACCTCAAAGCGGAATTTTCTGATGGAAGGCTTATTGTTATTGTTAGTTATGATTTTCAGGCGGTTAAGGAAACGGCAAAAAATTATATGAATGGATTAAAACAAAATGGAGGTATGCGGTAATGGCGGCAAAGATGAGTAAATCAAATAACATTGATTCGGAATATGTTACGGAGATTGTCGAGAGCGGCAGTGTTATCGCTGAAAAGGAAGAAACTGATTTTACCTATTCAAAAAGACAGTTTTTAAACAGTGAGAAATATAAAAAATATAGGGATTTATTGAGCGTTTTACTTGATAACAATAAATTTTACCGTAAGTTGGAGGTAAATAAGTTGATTGATGATTATTTGAAAAGGAAGGTGAGATAATATGGCGGCTGGAGGCGGAATTTTTACGGCTCAAAATAAAGTTTTGCCGGGAGCTTATATTAATTTTGTTTCAAAAGCGAGAGCGCTGGGAAGCATAGGAGAAAGGGGTGTTGTAGCTATGCCCTTTATAGGTTCCTGGGGCAAAGAGGAAGAGGTCATTTCTTTATCAGCAGAGGAGTTTCAGAAAAACTGCTTTTCGATTTTAGGCTATGCGTATACGGACGATAAAATGCTTCCTTTGAGAGAAGTTTTTAAGGGAGCGAGTGAGATAAAATTATTTAGACTTGGCAAAGGAGAAAGGGCAAAGGCTGTTATTGGGTCGGGTGAGGATACTTTGACGGTTACAGCTGTTTGCGGAGGAATAAGGGGCAATGATATAAAAATCGTTATTGAGGAAGATATTGATAACGAAAATAGCTTTATTGTCAGAACCTTAGTAGGAAGTGAATTTACAGAAGCTGACATTCAAACTGTTTCAAGTGTCACGGAACTTCAAGCAAATAATTTTGTCGCTTTCGGCGGAAATAAAATTGCCGCGACAGCTGGAACTAATCTTTCTGGAGGAACAGACGGGGAGGTTACGGGAAATGATTATTCCTCTTTTCTTGATAAAATTGAGGCGGAGGATTTTACAACAATTTTGTACGCCGGTTCTGACGAGATTACAAAGGGGCTGTTCGTAAGCTTTGTGAAAAGATTGAGAGATGATGAGGGGTACAAAGTTACTTGTGTGATTCACGATTACGCTAAGGCTGATTTTGAGGGGGTTATCTCTGTTAAAAATGAAATAACTCCTATCGAGGGAATTGTTGATAAAACCGGACTTGTTTATTGGGTGTCCGGAAAAACAGCGGGAGCAGAGGTCAACGAAAGTCTTACTAATGTAAAGTATGATGGGAAGCTGAATATTTCAGCGGCGTACAAGAAATCGGAATTAAAAGAGTTTATTCAAAAGGGTGAGTTTGTATTTTACGGAGATAAAGGCGAATATAAAGTTTTAAAAGATATCAACTCTTTTACAAGTATTGCCGCTGACAAAAACGGGGATTTCTCCAATAATCAGGTTATTAGGGTGCTTGACGCTGTCGCTAACGATACGGCAAGAATTTTTGACCAGTATTATCTTGGCAAGGTTCAGAATGATGATTTAGGCAGAGATATACTGAAAACAGAACTTATTAATTATCATCAGCGGCTTCAAAGCCTTCAGGCTGTTCAAAATTTTGAGACGACTGATATTACAGTGGTTAAGGGACCCGAAAAAGGTGATGTTGTTGTTAATGAATATATTGAGCCTGTGGGGGCTATGGAAAAGTTATATATGACCTGTGTTGTAGAATAAGAAATGAGGTGATTTTATGGCTAAAAGAAAAACCCTTAAAGCGTGGGACGCTATTAACGGCGCTGAAGGGAGGTGTATCGCCACTATTGACGGAGATGTGGAGGATATGATTTATGTCAAGGACGTTGAGGCGACTGTTGAAAAAGAAAAAAGTGAAATAAAAGTTCTTGGTCAGACTGGTACAAAGCATAAGGCTAACGGCTGGAAAGGCAAGGGCAAAATGACTATGTATTACGCTACTTCTCTTTTTAGAAAAATGATGGCGAAGTATATGGACGAGGGTATTGATACATATTTTGACCTGCTTATTGAAAATGAAGACCCTACAAGCGATATAGGGAAACAGACTATTATTCTAAAGCAGGTCAACATTGATGATATTAATATCGCTAAGCTTGACATAGGTTCAAAAGAACTTGACGAGGAGCTTAATTTTACATTTAACGGCGCTGAAATTAGAAACGAGTTTGATGAGGTTGCCGGAGAATAAAAAATATAAATTTATTTACAGGAGGATTTCAATTATGGGTATTCAGGAATTTTTGAACAAAAATAAGGTTATTG
>CAOJPS010000126.1 GCA_948441255.1 uncultured Eubacteriaceae bacterium
GCAGCCCGTGCAAGTAAAATGATTTTTTTGTAACATTTAAAGTGTAATTACTATATCTTATGGCATTTCCTAAAAAATTATAAAGGCAATACCGCATAATTCAATAAAACAGGTTTGAGATGATATTTTTCAGTGCAAGGAAAAAGCTCGCAATCATAGTCGGAGCCTATGATAAGAGATTTTGACGCAACAATGGGAAATATCAGCCAAAGCTGTGAAATTATAATTATGCGGTATTGCCTAAAAAATAATTTTAGTCAATACTTCATAGTCTATAAAATCATAATTGCTCATTATTATCTTTATAAACCAAAAGCAAAATTTACAAAAATTAAATTAACAGTAATAAAGAAATTTTTTATTCATAAATTAATAATAAAGACATAAGCATATTTATAAAACAAGGCAGGAGGATAATTATGGAAAATTACGATATTTGCAAAAATATATCTGAAAGAACAAACGGCGATATATATATAGGGGTAGTAGGCCCTGTAAGAACAGGAAAATCCACTTTTATAAAAAGATTTATGGATTTGCTCGTAATACCTAATATAGCTGATGACTACAGCAAAGAGAGAACAAAAGACGAACTGCCCCAAAGTGCCGCTGGAAAAACAATAATGACAACAGAACCTAAATTCATACCAAACGAAGCAATCGAAATAACTTTAAGCAACAACACAAATTTTAAAATGAGAATGATAGACTGTGTAGGATATCTTGTATCAGGAGCTACAGGTCATCTTGATGGAGATAAACCGCGAATGGTAAATACACCTTGGTCAGAAAAAAAGATTCCTTTTGCGGAAGCAGCAGAAATTGGGACAAAAAAAGTAATAACAAATCATTCCACAATAGGTATTGTAGTAACGACAGACGGTTCGGTAACCGACATAGAAAGAAGTTCATACATAACAGCGGAACAACGCGTAATAAATGAGTTGAAGGCATTAAATAAGCCTTTTGTTGTTCTTTTAAACACAATAAAACCATACACCAACGAAACAGAGGAACTTAAAAATAAACTTGCCGAAAAATATAAAGTTCCTGTAATAGCTGCCAACTGTGCTCAGCTAAAAACTGAAGACATAACGGACATTTTAGAAAAAGTTCTATATGAATTTCCCATTTTAGAAGTACACATAAATCTGCCAAAATGGATAGAAACATTAAACTTAAATCACTGGTTAAAGCAAATCTTAATTAAATCAGCAAAAGAATTTTTAAAACAAATATCAAAGCTTCGTGAAATAAACGATTCTCTTTCAATATTGTCGGAAAACGAACATATCAAAAAGAGCTATATAGAATCTATAAATCCTGGTGAGGGAATCGCCAATATAGATATTTCCGTAAATGACAATCTATTTTATAACATATTAAGTGAAACAACAGGACTTGATATAGATGGAGATTACAAATTAATATCGACAATAAAAATTCTTGCTGACGCTAAAAAAGAATATGACAAAGTAAAATACGCTCTTGAGGAAGTAAAAACAAAAGGATATGGAGTAGTAACCCCTCTTTTAGAGGAAATGCAGCTTGAAAAACCAGAGATAATAAAGCACGGTTCAAAATATGGTGTAAAAATGAAAGCTTCCGCACCAAGTATACATCTTATACGGGCAGATATAGAAACAGAAGTAGCCCCAATAGTCGGAAGTGAAGAACAAAGCAAAGAACTAGCCGATTATTTAAAAGAACAATACGAAGATGATAAATCAAAAATATGGGAATACAATATATTTGGAAAATCCCTGCATGATTTAGTAAACGAAGGTCTAAGTACCAAACTCTATCAAATGCCTGAAGACGCTCGAATAAAGCTTCAGGAAACACTGCAAAAGATAATAAACGAAGGTAATGGCGGACTTATATGTATAATTCTGTAAAACAGACCGGGCAGGAGGGTGCTCTTTTTAGCCTCCTGCCCGCCGTGCGAGACGGCGGTAAGCCTTGCTTACAAATTTCATTGCTCCGTCTCTGTACATAAAAATATGGTGTGAAAAAAATTTTTTCACACCACATTTTTTTATTTTTCAAAAAGTATGTCCTTCAGCAATATAATTACCGCTTTCCCTGCCCTCTTTTTCATTATAATTCCACGACTCGTCAAGCTCATTTATACTATCATAAATCATATAAGGAACCGGAGTGCTTGTGTGAGTTCTGCAAGCAATAGGAGTTGGGTGGTCAGGAAGAACAGCCATTCTAAAATCAACTCCCGACTTTTTCATTTCCTCATAAACAACTTTAATAACTTTTTGGTCAAGATATTCAATTGCCTTAATTTTATTTTCCACACTTCCTTGATGTCCCATTTCATCAGGCGCCTCAACGTGAATATAAACAAAATCAAAATCATCATTTAAGAGAGCGTTAACCCCCGCTCTAGCCTTACCTTCATAATTAGTATGAAGCGTAGCATCCGCTCCCTCAACGTCAATAACTTTCATTTTAGCACCCACAGCTATGCCTTTAAGTAAATCAACGGCAGAAACCATAGCGCCCTTTTTATTATTTTTTGATTCAAAAGAATCAAGATTAGGTCTTGTCCCCGCTCCCCAAAACCAAAGAGAATTTGCTTTATTAAGCCCTTTTTTTGCTCTTTCAACATTAATTGGGTGACTATTTAAAATGTCATAACTTTTTTTCATCATTTCTCTAAATACTTCTTGTTTCGGCAAATATTCTCCTATAACTTTTGTAAGAATATCGTGAGGCTGAACAAAATCTAAAACCTCTCCCCTATCCCATATAAACAAATGACGATAACTTGTTCCAACATAAAATTTATACTCATCTGTTTCAAGTTCTTTTTTAACAGCATCAATAAGAATCTTTGCTTCTTCTGTTGAAATTTCACCCGAACTATGGTCAATAATAGTTTTTTGTTCATACGGCAAATCATCGTCCGAAAGCGTCACAATATTGCACCTAACAGCAATATCTGTAGCTTTCATATCAACGCCTATACTCAAAGCCTCCAAAGGCGAACGTCCAGAATAATACTTTTCAGGATTATATCCCATAACAGAAAGATTAGCAGTATCACTTCCTGGTTTCATTCCATCAGGAATAGTATGAACTATTCCTATCTCCGATTTTTTAGAAAGCATATCCATCATAGGCGTATCAGCGTATTCCAGAGGAGTCTTTCCTCCAAGCTTCTCAATAGGTTCATCAGCCATTCCATCACCAAGCACAACTATATATTTCATTATTTTAAATCCTCCTTTAATTTTTCAAAAACAAATTTACCCGATTGACTTAAATCCTTTTCCGACCAGCTTTCGGGATTAACTCCGTTCAAAAGAGCCGCGGACGATTCTTCTTTAGGACAAAGCGACCAGTTAATACGACTTATTTCTTTTTCATCTAAATATGAAAGCCATTTTGAAGCCTCATCAAAATAATTTCCATTGTTTCCGCTTGCGTCGCTTGTTCCCCACTCACTAACAAAAACAGTCGCTCCATTTTTCATAGCTTTTTCAATTTTTGGCTTAAAATTATCCAATTTATGAGTACCTGAATAAAAATGCAAAGCATACGCTATATTCTCAAAATCAAGCAAATCCTCCGAAGCCTCATCAATATCTTGACTCCATGTATTTGTTCCCACAATAATAAGGGCATTAGGAGAATTTTTTCTTATGACAGAAACTATCTCTTGTGCGTAAGGCTTAATATCATTCTTCCAACTCACTCCGTGAGGTTCATTACAAATTTCATATATAACAGCAGGATTATCAGCATATTTTTTAGAAACCTCGTCAAAAAAGCTTACAGCCTCATTTTTATGCTTTTGTGGATTTGAATCATTTAAAATATGCCAGTCAATAATAGCATACATATCAAGATTAATGGTATTCTCAACAGCATTATACATAATTTTTTTAGCGTTTAGCTTTTCACTTTCTCCTGTAGTATAACCTCCGTATTCTTCGGTGTACATAGCAACACGAAAAACATTAGCTCCATTATCTTTTGTCATTTGAATAGTGTGTTTATTTGTAAACTCTGGAAACCACGCTATTCCGTGACTGCTCATTCCTTTTAAAACAAAATTATTACCATTTTTGTCGATAATTTTTCCATTAATAGCTTTCAGTTCCCCGTGAGCCAAAACCCCGTTGCCATATTGCCACATACTATCATTTTTTTCTTCTATATAGTTCTCTCTTTCCGCTCCAATAAAAACTTTCGGCACAACTCCTTTTTCAAAAATATTTTTTCTTGGAATACAGCCAATAATTCCGGCACAAAAAACTAAAAAAACAAAAAAAGCAAAAATATAATTTCTTTTCATAAAACTGTCCTCTCATTTAATTTCCTCAGCATATATAACACTTTCAAGAAGATTTATTCCAGCAATAATCTCACCGTGTTCAATTTGTTTTTTAAGGTTAATTTCAATATTAAAGTACAAATTATCATCATCTTTCTTTTTTCTTTTTTCAAGAGAATAAAGAGCGAAATCATTTTCAGAAATATAGTTAATCAGTTCCGCCATTCCTGAATCTTTTTTTATTTCAATATAAACCTCAATAAATCTATTGTTTTTATCCGCCTTTTCTTCTAATTTATGCATAAAAGTTGTAGAAGTAAATATAACAAAAAAACCAAAAAAAGCACCAAGAAAAAAGCCACTCCCAACAGCAATACCAACAGCCGCTGTTGCCCAAAGACTTGCGGCTGTAGTAAGACCCTTAACTTTTTCTCCATTCAAAATAATCGTACCTGCCCCCAAAAAACCAACTCCGCTTATAACTTGAGCCGACATTCTTCCAGGGTCAACCGTCATATTATACCTCAAATACAAATACTCATTTGTAATCATAGCAAGGGCTGCTCCGGCACAGACAAGAGCAAAAGTTCTCAAACCCGCCGACCTTTTTCTCAGTCTTCTCTCAAATCCAATTGTACCGCCAAAAACAACAGCAAAAAATAATCTCAAAAAAATAGATACGGCGTTAAAATCTTTAATCATAGCAACAAAATTTTCCATAAAATCACCTTGATCTTTTTTTGTCAATTACCGTTTGAACTCTATCACAAAATTCAGTTTCCGGCATAGGCTTAGCGTATAAAAATCCTTGAGCGTAATAACAACCTATACTTTTAAGAAAATCCGCTTGCTCAACTTTTTCAACACCCTCACAAATAACATTCATATCAAGTTCTTTTGCCATCTCAACAATTTTAGAAATAATCTTTTGAGCCTTCTGAGAATTTTCCGATTCATTAAGAAACTCTTTATCAATTTTAACAACATCAATAGGCATTGATTTAAGCATATTAAGTGAAGAATATCCAGAACCAAAATCATCGACAGAAACCGAAAAACCAAGGTCTTTAATTTTCTTTACCGTTTCAAGCGCAAGGTCTATATCCATAAACAAACTTTCAGTAAGCTCAAGTTCCACAAAATTTGTGGGAATTTCATATTTATTAATAAGATTTTTAAGACGTTCAATATAATATGGATTACTAAGATGAACTCTAGATTGATTTACAGATATAGGTATAGGGTTTTTCTCATTATCAATCCATTCTTTAATAATTTTAAAAACTTCCTCAAGCACATAAAAATCCAATTCAATAATAAATCCTTCTTTTTCAAAGACAGGAATAAAATCACTTGGATTCATAAATCCCTTTTCTTTTGAAATCCATCTCACAAGAGCTTCTGCTCCAATAATTCTTTCTGTTTCCATATCTACCTTAGGCTGGTAATAAACAACAAACTCGCGTTCCGCAAGCGCTGGTTCCATTCTTTCCTCAATTTCTTTATAACGTATAATTTTATCTTCCATTTTTTTATTAAAAAGAACTACCTTGTCATTTCTTGCTGATTTCGCTTCTTTTCTCGCAATTTCAGCCATATCAATAGCATTGTCAATACTTATATTTTTATCAGTTATAACATACACGCCACAATGAAAATTAAGTTTAAGAGCAACTCCGCTTTCCTCATAAAATTTTGTTTTTTCAGTCATATTTTTCAAAAACTCAAGCCCTGTTTGATGCTCTGAAATAGGAACCATAGCAATAAAATTATCCATATTAACTCTTGCGGCTATACCACCATAAACTAACTCATTAATTAAGTTATTTGAAATAAATTTCAATACTCTGTCCCCGACAAATTTTCCATAATGATTATTTACTACTCTGAAATTCGATACATCAAAAGATACAAGAGAAAACTTATTTTCCTCAAAATCATTCTTTTCAATCTTTTTAGTCGCTTCAGAAATAAATTTATTTTTATTCCAAATACCTGTAACCCTATCAATATAGGCCAATTTGAAAATAGTTTCATTATATTTCTTTTTTATCTTAAATATGTAAGTAAAAGCAACTACAATAACAATAATAGCAAATAATAAAATGCATATAAAAAACAAAGCATTTCTCTCAATAAATGTTTTAAAACTAACATTTTCTTTCTGAAACATAGTATATTTATCTATAATATTTTTTATTTCATCATCATCAATACTGTTAATTGCCTTATTAAAAATTGTCAACAATCTAATATCTGTATCTTTTCCAATTCCAATACAAACAGAATGCCCCACTTCCGGATATGTGGCCATTGAAATATTATAATAATTATTATCTCTAAGAAGTTTTTCGGATACATAAGTAGAAATATATGTAATATCAGCTTCACCACTATCAACAGCTTCAATACATTCTTTTTCAGTATCAAATAAAATCATCTGACTTTTATCAAATTTCGTAAATAAGAATTTTTCATTAAAAAAATAATTATCAACATAAGCAACCTTTAAATTTTTTTCATTATCAATATCCACATCTTTATTTGCGACAGCACTATACTGAAGATACTCTATATATGGCTGCGTCATTTTAACTCCGTTTCTCTCCGCCCAGCCATAATCATAAAAGAACTCACATATAATATCAATATCACCCTGCCATAATTTTTTAAAATTATCCTTATAACTTTCCGACGGTTCAAACTCAACATTAAAACCGGCTTTAGAAGCCGCTTTAAGTATTATATCTTTAACAATGCCATTATATTCACCTTTTTCATCAAAAAAGGATAACGGATTTCTATTATTTGAAGCTGAGGCTTTAATTGTTTTATTGTTTTGAACAAATTCCTTTTCACTTTCAGTAAGGAAAAATACATTATTCTTCTTCTTTTCATAATATTTATTATAAACTCTCGAAAAATAAGTTTCATCATCAAGAATAATATTACGCATAGCGTCATTAAGTTCAGCCATAAGTTTAGTATTATTTTTATTAACAGCAAAATAATAATCTGTTTTATCAAATTCAAAAAGTATTTTATGCTTCGAATTTTTTTGAAGACTCATAGTTAAAACAGCATCTATTTTTCCATCGTCCATTGCTTTAAATTTTTCAGTATAAGAATTAAATTTAACTATTTGAGGAGAAAAACCATTTTCCTCAGCAAATTTATTAATAGAATCAATCCAAAAAGGCTCGTCAACTACACCAATTTTAATACCATTATAATTAACAAAATCATTAGGAGTAAATTTATCATTATCAATATTTACAATAACAGCTCTATTGCCTGAACCTGAACTTATGTCAGAATAAGCAATATTCTTCGCGCGTTCTTCGGTATAAACACAGGCGTCAATAAAATCAAGCCGACCATCTTCAAGCATATCAATACATTCAATTCTATCACATTCAACATATTCGTAATTCCAGCCAGTATATTTTGCTATTTCCTGAAAATCTCATAACTATATCCTGAACGAACACCAGCCTCATC
>CAOJPS010000127.1 GCA_948441255.1 uncultured Eubacteriaceae bacterium
AGTGCGCTCAAAATTTTCTTGTACCCTTTGGCTCTCTTTGTCGAACTCACGTTAAGGAAATACCGCATAATTCAAAAAATTATTTTTAATATCCTTTGTGCGGTGTTTCCTTAAAACTTAGACAACAAAATAGAGGTGATAAATTGAGTAAAGCAACACTGTACGAAATAAAAACTTTTGATATAAACAACGGATACACATTTATGTTCGACTACATAGGTACGGAAAACATCGACGGCAATATTTTAAGAATATACAAAATCACTGAACCTGAATCTCCCATAATAGTACAAAAACAATTCAGCAAAAAATCAAACACTCTGACAAAAGCAACAGCAAACTTATATAAAATGACAAACGGAGAAATATATTTTGCTGACATTACTATGTGTGAGGGAAACACAGAACTCACAAATACTCGTTCTGACAAAAAAAGGTTTTTCTGTTTCACTACCCCTATCCTATCATTTAAAAACACTGAAACGTTTTCTCAACCAATTAAAAATTCAAGTTTCATCGTTGAACTCAATTTTGAATATGATAAAACAGGTACATATCAAGACGAATTAAACGAATACAAGGTGATTGTATATCCTTATAAAGACGATGTAAATCAGCTTCAAATATATGAAACAAAAAGAGCCTACGCAAGAGATTTAAATAATCTAACAGCATATATAACTGACCTTGACTCTAATATTGAAAAAGGTAAAAGTTATTATCTTAAAGCCATAGGCATAACCAAACACGGTGTAAACATTGAATCCGAACTGTTGAGAGTTGATATCCTCAATACTTCCCAATATGTCAAAACAGCGTTCAACGCAGATGTAAAGGACGATATAGCAGCTATATATCTGTCTTCTAATTTAATAAATATAGAGGGAGAAAGCGAGGGAAATATTTCATTTGAAAACGGTAAAATTCTTGTTGGCGAAGACGGAGTCATATATTTCAGAAAAGATATAAGTGTTGAGAGTGTGGAACATTCCGTTTTTGACAAATTGAGAGGAAACAATTTTATGTTAAGTATAAAATTTTCGGATTTTCCTATAGACTCTGACATACTTATTTTAAAGGATAAAAAAGAAAACAGTATAATTACTTTAAGTTCCGTAAGCAATAAAATTCACTCGTTTTTCTCTGATACAGAAAGAGACCCCAATCCAAATGGTATAGGAATACTAAAGTTAACCGCTTCAGACAAAGTAGGAGAAAACATAATAAGAAGCGACCCTTTAAATTTAAATTATATAACTGATGATATTTGCAGAGTCGAGCTTCTTGTAATTATTGAACGTATAAAAGGCGCATACAATTTAAAAGTAAAAATATTGTAAAGGAGGTCATATATAATGCTTTTTTTAGGAAAAATTGAAGATATTCTAAATACAACCGTAAACTATGGAAATAACCTTGATTCTACTTTAAAAACATTAGGATTTATGGCTTCAAATACTGTTTTTGTTTCCGAATGTAAAGACGTAAACTACGTACAATTAAACCAGGGTATTTATGATGAGATTAATATGGAGGTTTATGACAAAGAAAAAACAAAAAACGATATTAAAAACTATGATTTTCCCAAAATATGGCACAAATGTATAGTTTTTCACGCTACATTTAATAATAATAACCTTTCAGCAGGGAATTTTGACTATATGATTAGCGAAGTAAGCAGTATGATAATAAAAAGGCGACCCTTAAATAGCGTGGAACAATGGCTGCCTATATTTGAGCAGAAAATATATTCGGAAATGGATTCTAATGAATTTAATTTTATGTTCACGGATTATCTTGTAAAAAACAAAAAAGAATACGAATACAAACTTGTTCCCATATTAGCCGGAGGGACAGAAGGATTTCCCATTTATGCCACATATGAAGAAGATGACCATAAGTCCGTAAATTTCAGCGGAATATTTATATGCGAACCCGACAGTGTATACTCAACTATTCTTGACGTCAACGTTACTGCACAAAAAAATAAACCCGCAAACACAATAACAACAATCGGAAAAAGATATCCTTTTGTACTATGTGGCACTGAAAACAACTATTATACAGGAACAGTAAACGGATTATTCGCTCAGCCTATAAAAAAAGGAGAATGGAATTTTGAGAACTCTTGGGATTTCAGAGAAAAATTCAATGAATTTCTTCTTGATGGAAAAACCAAACTTTTAAAATACTATGACGGTAGAATGTGGCTTGTAAACATTTATGACCCTGTAATAAATAAAGAGGAAGAACACGAATATAAGGTAATCACATCATTTAACTGGGCTGAAATAGGAAATGTAGCTGACGTATATTCTCTATATGATAATGGTTTTATATCTTATAACCCTTATACAAAAAATCCAGAAATCATCGATGAATATGATTACAGAAACATTATTTATATAGGAAAAGTCCTCAACATCGACGGAAATCCTATTCACTTAGCAAAAATAAACCTTTGTGATACATTAGAAAATGTAATAAGCACAACTTCCTCTAACAACGATGGAAGCTTTTCTTTCAGCAACTTAAAAGATAACGATTACATTATTTCAATTACGGCACAGGAATATACACCTTCTTCCATAAATTTAAGCGTAATAAACCATAAACCTTCTGCTTTAAATCCAATTATTTTAACTAAAAAACAAAGCGAGTCTATACAATCTGATAACAGAGAA
The DNA here is from genome assembly GCA_948441255.1 of uncultured Eubacteriaceae bacterium. Lineage (GTDB taxonomy): Bacteria > Bacillota > Clostridia > Lachnospirales > CAG-274 > MGBC114079. Next base: position 2,685 of record CAOJPS010000127.1, read on the forward strand.
TATTATACAACATGGAAAGTTTTATCATCTTCTAATAATGAGGATTTTATAGAAGGAACTATACACAACAACAGAAATATGCCTAAATTTTTTACAAATACAGGAAATGAATTAGCAGAAGTTACACTTCAGTCCGACTTTTCCGTAAAACCAGGAGATGATATATATATACACATTATCGGAAATTGTAAAAAAGAAAGTGACGTTACAAATCAGGATTTAAGCAACGCTGGAAGTTCATACTGCTCTATAGATATATATACAAATGATATTGACAATGAAAACACTATATGTTCCTCATCAATACGTATACAGCCATCTCTTACAATTTCCGACAATAATAAGATATTTTCATCGTCATCACATACAACTTGTGATTATCCAGGAAGTTTAAATATGTCAATCTCTATGGAAGAATTACAAAATCAAAGATGTAATTTATATCCTTCTATTAAATCTCTTTTCGTATATATAAATGGAATTAATATATTTAAAATGGGGTGTGATTATATTGTATAAACCTACCCAAGAGGATATAGAACTATTGTTTCAAGGATATATAGAAACAAAAATAAAAATAGAACTTCTTGACGTTAATTTCAAAACTATAGATACTCTTCAGGACGCTCTAATAAGTGATAATTATTCTGTAGATGCGGATTCAGATATAAGAAGAACATACGAGGGAACTTTTTATTGTAAAGACCCCTCTTTTTTTATTGGAAAAGACAGAAAAATATGGACAGACAAATACATAAGGGTATGGAAAGGCAAAAAAAATAATAAAACAGGACAAATTGTTTGGTATAACATAGGTGTATATTTATTTAATGATACATCTTATACATATAATGAGTCCACAAAACATTTAACTATAAGCTGTGTGGATTTAATCTCAAAATTAAACAACACTTTCAGCGGTCAAATAACAGGAGCTGTCACTTTTCAAATTCCCTGCGAACAAGTTATAACAAAAGATATTATTAAACATAGTGAGGTAAAAACTATCAGTGAAAATGGGAGCACGGTAGCAAACACCAGAGTTTCGATAGGAACAAATTTTAAATTTTCTCTTAAATCTCCTCACACAAATCTCTCCAAACATTATAAACTTGCTAGTATAGAAATAGGAATAGCAGGAGTTCATATATTTGACGCAGACTGGAACATTATAACTTCCGATGATGTAAAACTAAAATTGTCAATAGATAATTCTATCCAAAGCAGAGAACTTGACAAATATAACAAAGCATTGTTTTTGATTGACAAATCAAAATTAGACTCATATGTACTTGTTGGATTTTTACAAAATATATCATTTACTAATATTATAATTTACTTTAACTATATTGAAACACAAGCCGATTTTCAGACATATATATCCAATTTTTGTGAAACTGTGTACTGGAACTTTTGTGACACCAATAATCAAAAAAGCTGTCTTCCTGTAAATAAACTTATAGGCGAAACTATCACAGAAAAGTTAACCCTAACTCAAAGCATCGAAGGCAGATATCCTGGTACATCTTACAATAACTCATTAACAATTGATACAACAGAAAGAGCTTTAACAGATACAATAACTCAACCTATAAGCTGGTATACCACCGTAACAGACGCAATAAAAAAATTAGGCAGAATAGACAACTATACTGTCGAATGCACAGACTTTGTTATCCCATATGACTTGGAATTTTCAACAGGCACGTCAATATATGATATTTTAAAAGAACTTGTGAATTTAATGATTAATTGGGAAATATTTTTTGACACCAACGGGGTACTGCATATTCAGCCCATTCCTACCCTTTATGAAGACGAAATTTTATTAAGCGGCGAACAGCTAAAATCGCTTATAATATCTGAAACAAACAAAGATTCTTTCTCTAATATAAGAAATATAACTGAAGTTTGGGGAATGTCATTAGATGCAGCATATTATACAGATAAATGCAAAAAAACGTCAACTGGATACAATATAATATTTGACGATTTGATTTTCACTGACGAAAAAAAAATCTCAAATAACACAATACTTGCTGTAAAAATAGATGAACCTAATATAAGAAATCCTCAGATAACAATAACATATTACTCAGGAAAACCCAGAATATAAAGAACTTGACCCAATGCCTTTGCTCACGTCTTCCGGCAATATTCTAGAAGAAAACATACTAAGCAAAAATACATCATATTGTTTTAAATATTATAAAGGAAAATTTTATTATCTTGGTCAGTTTCAGGTACACGGAATGTGTATTGAAACCGCAAAAGAGCCAAATGATAAAGAAAAATCAGAGCACAAAAAGAAATATAATTGCGAAAATATATACTATTCCGTTGAACCCGATTCACCCTATTGTATTGAAAAAATAGGAGAAAGAATACAAGTATTAAGCGGTGACAGTTATGATAATATATATTCGGATGAATTAGCTGTTGAAAGAGCGAAATGGGAAAACTGGAAAAAAACTCGGCGTCAGGAAACTATTAGTATTGAAATGATAGACATCCCCTGGCTTGACGTAAACTGTAAAATAGAGTACACAAGCTATATTGATGGTGAAACTCACCAATATATAGTAAAAAGTATAAACAGCAGTACGTCCCAGGGTACTATGTCCGTTGAATTAATGAGGTTTTATCCTTTATATATTCTCGACGCCAAACGATACGAAGCTGTAAATAAATTAAATAATCATAAACAATATCTTATTGAAACATATATTTACTCCAAACCAAACTTTGATTTGCTCGAAAAATATGTATCTGACGGAATTACTGAAATATATGACGCCGACAATACAGATGACATAAAGACTATCCTTATTAGTTACGAGAAAAAACTTAAGGCAATACCGACAAATTAAATAAAACAGATTTTAGATAATATTTTTCAGTACAAGGAAAAAGCTCTTAACATAGTCGGAGCCTATGTTAAGAGATTTTGACGAAGTAATGGAAAATATCGACAAAATCTGTGAAATTATAATTGTGCGATATTGCCTTAACAATGTTGAAACAAAAAAATAAGAAAGAAAGGTGATTATTATATGGATTTCAAATACTCAAAATTCCCAGATGAACTTGATTATCCAAGTGATACTACCGCCTACTTGTCAGATTTGACATCAGATGACTGGGAAAATATAAAACTGTATAATCAGGCTTTAATTGACGGTGATACATCAGAAGCAGCAAATATATTAAAGGACCTTAAAGGAAAACATATTACTGCCGAAGATATCAATAAAATTATCGACTGTATCCGTGCTGTTGAAAAAGCCTACATTGAAAATACGGTAAAAAATAACGAGGTAATTACTGATGGCGATTTTAACAAAATGACAACTCCAGGCATTTACACAATGAAAAGTTCAAAAAACAAACCTACGACTGGAAATTTTTACGGATTAATTGTTTTAAAATCCAATAATAGAAATTTTATTGAACAAATAGCGTTTAAAGAAAGTTCCTATGATATATATATAAGAACTTTCAATAATTCAAGCTGGTCAGCCTGGAAGAAAATTAACGATGGCGGTAACGCCGATACCGTGGACGGTAAACACGCAAATGATTTTATTATTGACTATGGCATTGTGGCAGATATAAACGATTATGTAAATAATAATAAGAGCTGTATTGTGAGATGGACTAATACTACTCTTAATTCTCCATATAAACAAGGTTTAACGGGAGCAATGACGGGAACTGTGTTTATTTATTCCGCAAGCACTTTGTGGAGTTGTTTAATTGGATATTCAGACGGCCATAGTGAGGTTTTTGTAAAGTCCCTTGCCGGAGGCACAAATCCTACTATTGTTACTGACTGGAAGAAAATTAATGATGGAGGAAACGCTGATACTGTAGATGGTAAACACGCAAGTGATTTTTCCCCAAAAAATCATACGCACAATTATTTGCCTACAACAGGCGGTACTATTAATAATAACTTAGAAATAAACGGGGAATTAGATTTAAACGGAACTTTGTTCGTTGAGGACATTACAGCAAGTATGGATATCAGCGCAAAAACTTTTTCAGGCGATGGAAGTAATCTCACAAATGTGAACGCGTCTGAACTAAACGGCAAAACAGCAGATGATTTTTCTCTAAAAAATCACACTCACATTTTATCTGAATTACTAAAAAACGAAAATTTTTATTCGGCTAAAGAAATTAATTATTCCCTATCTAATATTTTAAATAATATTTTCGTTAATGGTTTTGTCATAACAACCGACAATTATTTAGTATATATTCATTTTGAAAATTATGTTTCCGATGGACAGCCTGACGGCTATTATTACACAACTACAGCATATTATTCATATATTAAAGATAATACCTTATATTGTCAAAAAGCCGACTTAAAACAATTTGTTGCAGGGGGTTATGATGATGGGAGAGATTATTTTACTAACAACACTTTATTATATACAAATACTTACGATTTATCTACCGTATTAAAACACACTCATAGAAAAAGCGATATAACAGACTTTCCTACAAGTTTACCAGCTGACGGTGGAATTGCCGCGGGTATTAAAATACCTAATGAGGGTGCTTATACAACGGACCAATACGGTAATTTTAGACATAACAGTGACAATACTCAAAATACTTGGAATATTGTAAGCGGAGAAGGGGCTAACAAATTTAGCGTAAATTTTGAAAACGGCAATGTTAGTACGTTTGGGACAATAAAAGCGGCAAATTTTTCTGGTGACGGCAGCGATCTTACAAATGTAAACGCTAGCACAATTATGAATAGAAATATAAATGAAATTCAAACAAGGGATAAAGGCTATGCTTTTTATACGTCTGACGAAAGCTATGATTGGAATGATATTACAAATTCGGGCTATTATGGACTTATGAAAACAACTTCCGCCGCTAAACATAATCCTGTGAATGGAAAGTTCTTTTTTCCTATGGTTTTTAAATACGCTGACGATACAATGACACAGCTCGCTGTACCATATACCGCCGGAAATAAAGATGACAGCGGTTTATTGTATATTCGTTCTAAAGGTCCAACTTATAATGGGTGGAGCGATTGGAAGGCGGTAGGGAGTAATT
>CAOJPS010000128.1 GCA_948441255.1 uncultured Eubacteriaceae bacterium
TTTCAGAACCTTGTTTTTTTATTTTTACTGTTACCTATCTATTGTACCTTAACATTTGCCCTGGAAATATTTTTATTTACATATTGACAAGAATGTCATAAAATGATAGAATTTTAGAAATGTATAATATGTTTGAATCGGAGGGAGGATTTTATTGTGTTGAAAATTTGCTTTGCTTTATATAGAAATTATTTTCCTCCTTTTGATATTTTTAATATTTGCCAAGACAATGGAAAGAGTGTTTTTGTATCACCCTTTTTATTGTCTTTTTTACTGTATAAGATAAATGAACTTTTTATTTAAGGAAACACCGACAAATTAAAAAATTATTTTTAATATCCTTTGTTCGGTGTTTCCTTAATGAAGCTAATTATAGCAATTCCATAGTGTATAAAAAATATTTTTTGACTTTGCTGGAATTTATGTAAAATTTCTACAGCGTATTTGAAAACTAAAATATACACAAAAAATTATAAAAAATGAAAAGAGATTGAACCGTTTTCATTTATTTTTTAATAATTTTTTGCATATATAACTGACAGCTTATGATAGTTTTCAGATACGCCTTAATGAAGTCTATAGTGAAAGAACTTAAAAAGAAGTAAAAAAATTTATTTTACTCAAAAGTCTGCGAAGTGCTTCACAATTCGCTTACCGACTTTTGCCGCAGGCGTACGTAAAATATTTTTTTTACCGTTATTCAAGTTCTTTCACTATAATATAAAGTTTATTTGTCGAGAAATTATTTAAGAAAGTGAGGATATGACGAAATGTTTAAAAGAAAAGACCTCCTTGGTTTGAGAGATTTGAGCGAAAATGAAATTATGTCTATTCTTGAAACAGCAAAATCAATGAAAGAAAAAATTGATAATCCATCAAAAAGAGGAAATGAACTTAAAACTGCCAGTGTTGTTACACTATTCTATGAAAACAGTACCCGTACAAAAATGTCATTTATGCTTGCCGGAGATTATCTTGGAGCTATTGTAAAAGATTTGGGCGTTTCAACAAGCAGTGTCAATAAAGGAGAAAGTCTTATTGATACTGGCGTTAATTTAGACCAAATGGGTATTAATGTTATGATTATTCGTCATTCTATGACTGGAGCCGCGCATATTCTCGCTAAAAACGTCAATGCTTCTGTTATTAACGCTGGCGACGGAACCAATGAACACCCAACTCAGGCTTTGCTTGATTTATTTACAATTCTTGAGTATAAAAAGAAATTTCAGGGACTTAATGTGACTATTCTTGGTGATATTGTTCATAGCAGAGTGGCGAGAAGCAATGTTTTTGGACTTACAAAACTTGGGGCGAAAGTCACTTTGGCAGGTCCTTCTACTCTTGTTTCTAATTCGATGAAATCTCTGGGAGTTGATGTTGTTACAGATATTCCTAAAGCCATAAGCGACGCGGACGTTGTTATGGGACTTAGGATTCAGTTTGAAAGACAAAAGGCTATGCCGTTTCCAAGTCTTAGGGAATACAGCAGTCTTTTTGGCATTAACAGCAATATTCTAAAATATGCCAGGGACGATGTTTTGGTTATGCATCCTGGCCCTGTAAACAGAGGTATTGAATTTAGTACAGATGTTGTTGACGGAAAACATTCGGTTATTAATATTCAGGTTAAAAACGGCGTCGCGGTAAGAATGGCTATTTTAAAACTTTTAACTGAAAGGGGCAGTATATAGTTTATGAATATTTTAATTAAAAATGGAAGGGTTATTGACCCGGCTAATTCTATTGATAAAATTTGTGATGTTTTAGTTTGCGGCGGTAAAATTATCAGTGTTGAGGAAAATATTTCTGAAGGCGCTGAAAAAGTTATTGACGCAAATGGTTTTTGGGTAGTTCCAGGGCTTATTGATTTGCACGTTCACCTTCGTGAACCTGGTTTTGAGAGAAAAGAAACTATAAAAACGGGTTCAAGAAGTGCTGCTATGGGCGGTTTTACTACAATTTGCTGTATGCCAAACACAAACCCTGTTATTGATAATGAAATTATTGTCGAGTATATAAATATGAAAGCTGAAAGGGAAAGTGTTGTCAATATTCTTCCTATAGGAAGTATTACAAAAGGTCAGAAAGGTGAGGAACTTGCTGACATAGGAAAAATGGCGGAGGTTGGAATATGTGCTGTTTCGGAGGATGGAAAGAGTGTTGCTAATGCTGGCCTTATGAAAACAGCTCTTAAATATGCGGGTATGTTTAATCTTCCGGTGTTTTCTCATTGTGAGGATTTGAGTCTTGTGGGAAAGGGTTCTATAAATGCTGGTGAAAAAGCGGCACTTTTTGGACTTAAAGGGATATCAAACGATTCGGAAGAGGTTATTGTTTCAAGAGATATTATTCTTGCGGACAGTGTGGGCGCTAAGCTGCATCTTTGCCATATGAGTACTAAAGGCTGTGTTGAACTTATAAGGCAGGCTAAAGAAAGAGGTGTTTCTGTTACGGCGGAGGTTACTCCTCATCATTTTACTCTGACAGAGGAAGATATTAATGATTATGATTCTAATTATAAAATGAATCCTCCTCTTAGAACAAAAGAAGATGTTACCGCGCTTAAACAGGCTCTTAAGGATAATATTATTGAGGTCATCTCAACTGACCACGCTCCTCATCATATTGATGAGAAAAACTGTGAGTTTGAAAATGCCGCTAATGGTATTATTGGTCTTGAAACATCTCTTTGTCTTGGCATAACAGAACTTGTTGAAACAGGAGTTCTTACTCCGCTGCAGCTTATTGAAAAAATGTCTTATAATCCCGCTAAGGTCTTAAATTCTGATAAAGGAACTTTGTCTGTAGGAGCGGTTGGCGACATTACAATCATTGACCCTAAAAGTGAATATATAATTGACGCTGAAAAATTTGCCTCTAAGGCAAGAAATACACCATTTAACGGGCGAAAGGTTAAAGGCAGGATTCTTTATACTATTGTTGGAGGAAATATTGTTGTTGAGAATGGAAATTTGAGAGAGGAGTTTTTACGATGATAATAGATAAACTTATTGATAAAATTAAGGTTACAGGAAATCCTACTGTTGTGGGACTTGACCCTAATCAAGCATTTATTCCAAGGTTTATTAAAGAAGAAGCTTTCGCTAAATATGGTAAAACTTTAAAAGGTATGGGAAAGGCAATTCTCGTTTTTAATAAAATGATTATTGATGAGATATACGATTTAGTCCCTGCTGTTAAACCTCAAATTGCTATGTATGAAAGATATGGTGTGAGCGGACTTAAAGCGTATGTTAAAACTATTGAATATGCTAAAAAAAGAGGTCTTATTGTTATTGGTGATATTAAAAGAAGTGACATAGCGTCAACAGGGCAGGCCTATTCTGATGGGCATATTGGCAGAGCTGACGTTGATGGTATCGGATATGAGGTTTTTAAAGAAGATTTTATTACTTTGAATCCTTATCTTGGCTCGGATTCAATTACACCTTTTATTAATGACTGCAAAGTATATGAAAAGGGTTTGTTTGTTCTCGCGAAAACTTCTAATCCAAATAGTGGGGAAATTCAGGATTTGATGATTGACGGTGTTCCTCTTTATGAAAAAGTCGGCGGACTTATTTCTAAATGGGGTGAGGAACTTATTGGGACAAATGGCTTTAGTGAAGTTGGCGCTGTAGTAGGGGCTACACATCCAGAGCAAGCTAAAAGACTTAGAGATATTATGCCAAATACATTTTTCCTTGTCCCTGGATATGGCGCTCAGGGAGGGAAAGCGGAAGACCTCGCTGTTTGCTTTAATGATGATGGTCTTGGCGCTATTGTAAATTCTTCAAGAGGTATTATTGCCGCTTATACGAAAGAGCCTTATAAAAATAATTTTTCGGAAGAACAATTCGCCAAGGCTTCAAGACAGGCTGTTATTGATATGAAAAATGATTTAAGGAGATGTATGTAGATTATGGAAAAAACTATTAAAGCGGAACTTATACTTCAAAATGGAACAAAATTTAAGGGAAACGCCTTTGGTTATGTGAAAGAAACGGTTGGAGAGATTGTATTTACTACGGGTATGACAGGATATCAAGAAACTTTGACTGACCCTTCATTTGCGGGACAGATTGTTACTATGACGTATCCTCTTGTGGGTAATTATGGTATTAATCTTGAGGATATGGAAAGCAGAAAACCTTTTTTAAGAGGATTTGTTGTTCGTGAGAAATGTGATATGCCAAACAACTGGAGATGTGAAATGGACCTTGATGGGTTTCTTAAACAGCATAAAATTATGGGCATTGAGGGAATTGACACAAGAGCTCTTACTAAAATTTTAAGGGACAGCGGTACTATGCTTGGAATTATTACAACAAGAGTTGATGACCTCACTCCAAGTCAGATTAAACAAAAATTTGACACCTACACAAATAAAGACGCTGTTAAAGAGGTTACTCCCGCTGAAAAATATGTAATGAGCGGGAAAGGCACTCATCTCGCTGTTTTGGATTGCGGTATTAAAAAGGGGATTCTCAGAGATTTGAATAAGAGAGGCTGTAAGTTGAGTGTATTTCCTGCTTTTTCTTCTGTACAGGAAATACTTGAGTGTAATCCTGATGCCGTTTTTCTTGGCAATGGACCTGGTAATCCTAAAGATATTCCATCTGTTGTTGAAAATGTAAAGAGAATTATGGAAACGGATATACCTGTTTTTGGAATTTGTTTGGGACATCAGATTATTTCGCTTTCCCTGGGCTGTAATACAGGACGTCTTAAATTTGGACACCACGGAGGAAATCACCCTGTTAAAGACATTAATACAGGCAAGGTATATATTACATCTCAAAATCACGAATATGTTGTAAGTGATTTATCTGATGAAGTTGAAGCTACTTTTATTAATGTAAATGATGGAAGTATCGAGGGAATAAGACATAAAACAAAGCCTGTTTTCAGTGTTCAGTTTCATCCGGAGGCTGCTCCCGGACCTTTGGATACGCAATTTTTGTTTGACAGATTTTTGAAAATTATTGAGGAGGTTAAATAATTATGCCTAAGGATAATTCTATTAAAAAAGTTCTTGTTATTGGTTCTGGTCCTATTGTTATTGGTCAGGCTGCCGAATTTGATTATTCCGGTACTCAGGCTTGCCAGTCTATTAAAGAAGAGGGGATTGAGGTTGTTCTTATTAACAGTAATCCAGCTACTATTATGACAGATATCGGTATGGCTCATTATACTTATATTGAACCTCTTACTATAGATTTTATTGAGCGTGTTATCGCAAAAGAAAAACCTGACAGCATTATTGCTGGAATGGGAGGTCAGACGGGGCTTAATCTTTCCTGTGAACTTTATGATTCGGGTATACTTGATAAATATCATGTACGTGTTATTGGTACATCAATTGAATCTATTAAAGAGGGCGAGGATAGGGATAGCTTTAAACGTCTTATGGAGAGAACTAATCAGCCTATTGTGGAAAGTGAGATTGTTACTGACGTTGAGGACGGGGTTGATTTTGCTGAAAGTATTGGATATCCTGTTATTGTTCGTCCTGCTTATACTCTGGGAGGAACAGGAGGCGGTATTGCTGATAACGAAGATGAGCTTAGAAAAATTCTTGCTCAAGGGCTTCATTTGAGCCGTGTTGGGCAGGTTCTTATTGAGAAGAGTATTAAAGGCTGGAAAGAAATTGAGTTTGAGGTTATACGTGATGGTGTTGGAAACTGTATTACTGTGTGCAGTATGGAAAATGTCGACCCTGTGGGTGTTCATACCGGTGACAGTATTGTTGTGGCTCCTGCTCAGACGCTTTCTGACAGAGAATATCAAATGCTTAGAAGCGCCGCTATTAATATTATAAATTCTATTGAAATTAAAGGCGGCTGTAATGTTCAGTTTGCTCTTGACCCAAATAGTTATAATTATGCCGTTATTGAAATAAATCCGCGTGTGAGCCGTTCTTCCGCTCTAGCTTCTAAGGCTACGGGGTACCCTATCGCTAAGGTTGCCGCTAAAATTGCTTTGGGGTATTCTCTTGATGAAATTAAAAACGCTGTTACGGGAAAAACGTTTGCCTGCTTTGAACCTGTTATTGACTATGTTGTTCTTAAGTTTCCAAGATGGCCTTTTGATAAATTCCACGGAGCTAAAAGAACCCTTGGTACAAAGATGATGGCAACCGGAGAGGTTATGGCTATAGGAAACAGTTTTGAGGCGGCTCTCTTAAAAGGGGTGCGTTCTCTTGAAATAGGTCAGTATGGGCTTGAAAGAAAATCTTCTAAGGAAAGAAGTATTGATGAACTTAAAAAAAGAGTGCAGGTTCCTGATGATGAGAGAATTTTTGATTTGGCGGAAATTTTAAGACGAAATTATCGTGTTGAGAAAGTTTGTCAGATTACTGGTATGGATGCTTTCTTTATTAACAAGATTAAAAAGATTGTTGATATGGAAGAAGAACTTAAAACTCTTGAACTTTCTGATTTTACAGAAGAAAATTTGAGATTTTTTAAGGAAAAGGGATTTTCTGACAAAGCAATTTCCAAATTTGTTGGCTGTATTCCTCCAAATATTTATGAACTTAGAAAGAAATTCAATATTATGCCTGTTTTTAAAATGGTTGATACCTGTGCCGGTGAATTTGAGGCTGTTACTCCTTATTATTACTCTACATACGATAGAGATGACGAAGTAATTGTTTCGAATAAAAAGAAAGTTATGGTTATTGGTTCGGGACCTATAAGAATAGGGCAGGGTATTGAGTTTGACTATTGTTCAGTTCATTCAATTATGGCGCTTAAAAGAGCGGGTATTGAAACTATTATTGTTAATAATAATCCTGAAACAGTTAGTACGGATTTTGATACTTCAGATAAACTTTATTTTGAACCGCTTACAGAGGAAGATGTTCTTAATGTTGTTGAAAGAGAAAAACCTGATGGGGTTATTTTGCAATTTGGCGGACAAACAGCAATTAAGCTTGCTAATTTCTTTGATGAGATGAATATTCCGATTTATGGTACAAAACCTGAACAGATTGACGCCGCAGAAGATAGAGAAAAATTTGATGAACTTTTGGAAACTCTTGATATAAGACGTCCTAAGGGCAAGGGTGTTTGGAGTCTTGAAGAAGGTCTTAAAGTTGCTAACGAACTTGGATTTCCTGTTCTTGTTCGTCCGTCTTATGTACTTGGCGGTCAAGGTATGGAAATTACTCACGATGAAAAAGAACTTACATTATATCTTAATGACGCTTTCTCAAAAGATTCTAAAAATCCTGTTCTTATTGATAGATATTTGAGCGGACGTGAAATTGAAGTTGACGCTATTTGCGACGGAACAGATGTGTTTATTCCGGGTATTATGGAACATCTTGAAAGGGCTGGGGTTCACTCAGGTGACAGTATTTCTATTTATCCTCCTCAAAATATTTCAGAGGATATGAAAGCGCATATTATGGAAGTTACTAAGAAAATAGCTGTCGAGCTTAAAGTTATAGGTATGATTAATATTCAGTTTATTGAGTTTAAAGGTGAGCTTAATATTATTGAGGTAAATCCGCGTTCTTCAAGAACTGTTCCTTATATAAGCAAAGTTACTGGCGTTCACGTTATAGACCTTGCCACAAAAGTTATGCTTGGGGAAAAGCTTGCTGATATGGGATATGGTTCTGGTATAGCGGAAGAATCTAAGGTTATTGCTGTTAAAGTTCCTGTATTTTCAACCGAAAAACTTCCTCAGGTTGAAGTTAGCCTTGGACCTGAAATGCGTTCTACAGGAGAAGTTCTTGGGCTTGGATATACTC
>CAOJPS010000129.1 GCA_948441255.1 uncultured Eubacteriaceae bacterium
TTGAGGCTGGTCGCAAAGCTGCGCTTTGCTGCTCGCCCATGCAGCCAGGGTGAAACCTCAAGGTTTTTAATGCTTCAAGAGCATTTTTGGAGGTTTGGAACCTTTTTGCGATAGAAAAAGGTTCCATTAATAATAAATTTTCATCGAACTCACGTTATTTTATTCTATGTGAGTTCGATGAAAAATAAAAACAGCGGCGTTGGTTCGCATAAAAGTTCTTTGCTTCTTTCTTTCAAGAGAGAAGTAAAAATTAAGAGAGAAGTTTTTCAATTAATTGGGACAGTTCTTTTTGGGATTCGGCTTTATTAATGTGAAAACGCGCTTCCGCGCTATGCGGAATTCCCTTTATATATTTGCCAAGATGATGACGCATTTCTCTTACACCAATATATTCTCCTTTGTATTGTACAAGCATATCAAGGTGCTTTAACGCTAGGGTGAGCTTTTCCTCTATCGCGGGTTCTGGAAGAAGTTCTCCTGTTTTTATATAGTGAATTGTTCTTTTAAATATCCAAGGGTTTCCCTCGGCTGCCCTTCCAATCATTATGGCGTCACAGCCTGTATGGTCTAAAAGGGCTTTTGCTTTTATCGGGTCGGTTATATCACCGTTTCCTATTACGGGAATTTTTACTTGTTTTTTTATTTCTTTTATTATATCCCAATCGGCTGTTCCGCTGTAATATTCCTCTCTTGTGCGTCCGTGTACGGCAACCGCCGCCGCTCCGTTTTCCTCGGCGATTTTGGCGACCTCCACGGCATTTATTGAGGTATTGTCAAAACCTTTTCTGAATTTTATAGTTACAGGTTTTGAAACGGCGGAAGAAACGCTTTTTACGATTTTTCCTATAAGCTGGGGGTTTTTCATAAGCGCTGAACCTTCTCCGTTTTTTACTATTTTTGGAGCGGGGCAACCCATATTTATATCAATTATATCGGCGGATTTCTCAATTCTTTTTGCTGTTTGGGCAAGTATATCGGGGTCTGAGCCGAAAAGCTGTATTGCGCAGGGACGTTCCTCTGGGGCGATTTCAAGCATATCTTGAGTATTTTTATTATTATAGGAAATCCCTTTAGCGCTTACCATTTCAGAATATACAAGACCGCAGCCGTATTGTTTACATATTATTCTGAAAACTTTATCGGTGACTCCTGCCATTGGAGCGAGAAATACATTATTTTCTAAACGAAAGTTTCCTATGTTCATTTTTACAACCTTTCAATTTTTTTCGATTTTTTAAAAACTAAAAAACCGTGGGACGCTGTCCCACACCCTGCAAGCCCTTTAAAAAGGGCTTGACCCTAAACTTTAACAAGCAAAAACTGTCGTTTTTGCCATATAATTATAATATTTTCTTCTGCGAAACGTAGTTTCGCGCAAAAGTTCTTTGCTTCTTTCTTTCAAGAAAGAAGTCGGGTTTGGGCTGAAAGCCCAAGGTTTTAAAGTTTTTTATTGAGATAAATTTTGTACCATAAGTTAAGGGAATTAAAAAATTCCGCTTTTTCTCTTTTTATTTTTTCAGTTTCAAGCTTCGCGCCTATCTCGTCAAAATCAAAGTCGTTTTCTTCGCTTATGGCTTCTATATATACGTCTCCGTTTGTATAAAAGCCTATGGTAAAAACGCAGTGAAGCTTTTCCGCCATTGAGGCACACATAGCTTTTAAATCTTCTTTTATGCTGGAAGGAAGCTTTTTTTCCATATCTGGATTTATATAATATTTTCTGTTGTAGCGTGACGCAGCCCCTAGTATGATTTTTTCCATATAATCCGCCTTTCACTATATATATCTTCCGTCCTGAAGCCTTACTGAAACTTCGCCTGATACTATTGAGATATTATTGTCGTCGCTTTTTATAATAAGTTCTCCTTTATCGGAAACCCCTGAGGCTGTTCCGTATATTGTTCCTTGCTTTGAAATCGCTTTTATTTTCTTTCCGATGTTTAGACACAGACTTTCGTATTCTTTTAAAAAAGGCTCAAAACTGCCGTGTTCTGTGAAGCTGCCGTAAATTTCCTCAAACTCAAGCAATACAGAATTTAAAATGTCGATTCTTTTAAATTCTTTTCCTGTTTCTATGAAAAGTGACGTCGCTTTTTCTTTTAATTCCTCGCTGAAATTTTTTTCATTTATGTTTATTCCTATTCCCACGATTACATAATTTATTCGTTCTATTTCGCAGCTTATTTCCGTTAAAATGCCTACGGCTTTTTTTCCGTTGATTATTATATCATTGGGCCATTTTAAAAAAGCGGAAATTCCTAGTTTTCTGAAAGCTTTGCATATTGCCATTCCTGTTATCAGCGTTAGCGAGGTTATATCGTTTGGCAGAAAATTAGGCTTTAAAACTATTGAAAAAGAAAGATTTGCCTTGTAGGAATGTGACCAGCTGTTTCCAAGCCGTCCTTTGCCTTTTGTCTGATTTTCGGCAACAATTAAAAAACCGTTTTTTGTCTGACTTTGGGAAAGTCTTTTTGCTTCCTCGTTTGTGGAATCGGTTTCTTTAAGAAACTGAAAGTCTTTTCCTATGTTTTTTGTTTTTAATGCGCATTTTATTTCATATTCATTTAAAATGTCCGAAGAGCTGTTTAACATATATCCTTTGTTGGTCACAGAATCTATGTTATAGCCGATTTCTTTAAGCTTTGAAATGTTTTTCCATACGGCGCTTCGGGTGATATTTAAAGTTTTACCAATTTCTTCACCTGAAATGTAAGCGGTATTTTGTTTTAGGAGTTCCAGAATTTTGTACTTCATAGGGTTTTATCCTCGTTATCTTTTTTTGAACATATCTGTTATGTTGGCGGAATTGGGGTTATTTGGATTGGAAGAGGTATTATTCTTTGGGTTTGTGTATTTGCTTTGTGTAAGCTTATCTATGTATATGGAATCTACCTCAAAATTATCTGTATTGAATTTATTGTAAAGCTGTTGTTTCATCGCTTCTTTTATATGTTCGGCGCTGTCTTTATCGGTGAGTTTTTCATATCCTACTGAATTTAAAGCGTCGATTACAAGTTTTTCGTATTCGGAGGCGCTTATTGAGTTTAATTTTTTTACATTTCCTTCAAAACTGAATTT
Organism: uncultured Eubacteriaceae bacterium; assembly: GCA_948441255.1. Lineage (GTDB taxonomy): Bacteria > Bacillota > Clostridia > Lachnospirales > CAG-274 > MGBC114079. The sequence goes on from CAOJPS010000129.1 coordinate 3,079, forward strand.
TACTGTGAAAACTTGCGGGTCATTTGTTCCTATTGAAACAGAAATTTCCGGCTTTTCAATTATTATAGACGACTTACTATTTAATGTAAATATTGTAAGAGTTATTCCTACGATAAGAATTATGGCTACTATTATTATTGCTATAATTCCTGACTTATCATTGTTTTTTTTGTTTTTACTCATATTAATCACTCCCGATTTTTATAAAGACGCCATTAATTTTTTTAAATATTCCTCATTAAATTCATAGTCGGTATTGCAGAAATGACAATGAAGGGTAGCTTTTTTATCGGTTTTTATTATATCGTCAAGTTCTTCTTTTCCTATGCTTAAAAGAGCTTTCTCAACTTTTTCCCTTGAACAGCCGCATTTAAAACTAACGTTGATTTTATCAAGTATTTTGGGGTTAAAATTTCCTAAAATATATTGAAGAATATCCTCGGCTGTCATTCCTGACTCAAACATAGATGTTACTGATTTGATTTCTGACATTTTGTTTTCTATTGCTGAAACAGTTTCTTCGTCAGCGTTTGGCAAAACCTGAATTACAAAACCTCCGGCTTGTTTTACTGTGTAATCTCTGTCCACAAGAACCCCCAGAGCAACAGCGGAGGGAATTTGTTCGGAAACAGCGAAATAATATGTTAAGTCTTCAGCTATTTCTCCCGAAACAAGCGGAACTTGACCTACATAAGGCTCTTTTAGTCCAAGGTCTTTTATTACAGTAATGCTTCCTTTGCCTAAAGCGCCGGATACGTCAAGTTTTCCGCTGGGTTTTAATGGAATGTCTACCATAGGGTTGAAACAATAGCCCTTGACCTCAACTTTGTTGTTTGCTGTTACTATGATTCCGCCTCCTGGACCATCGCATTTTATGTTTATTGTTAATATGTCTTTATCATCTTTAAGCATACAACCCATTAACGCCCCGCCTGTCAGCGTTCTTCCAAGAGCCGCTGTCATCACTGGAGATGTTTTGTGTGTTAGAAAAGAAGTATTGACAGTTTCTTTTGTGTTTGCTATAAATACTCTTACACTGCCGTTTCCGGCAGTCGCTCGTAAAATATAATCCATATAAACTCCTCCGCTTTTTTATTTGTCGGTATTTCCTTTGCCTTTTTCTCTCGCTATGAAAAAGACTCTTTCGCTTTCTTTTTTTGGAGGCGAAAATGTTAATTCATCATAAACTCCTATAAATTCAAGCCCCGATTTTGTTATTATATTTTTAATTATTTCTATTTTATAGCCTTTTTCGTAGTGTTCTTCTTCAAACCGTTCATAAAGCCCTGTTTTATTGTCTTTTATAAAAAAATTTGTGTAGTATTCGTTTATACAATTATCTTCGTCAAAATAATTTTCCCACGTATAGGCAGAGTTTTCATCTGATTGTGAAAAGCTGTTTTGAGCGAGAATGTTTTTGAATTTGTAAATTGTGTTTAGGTCGAATATAAAAAGTCCCTTGGGTTCCAGATAGTTGTTTACGAGTTTAAATACTTTTAGAAGGTCTTCTTCCTCTAGTATATAGTTTATGCTGTCGCAAAGGCTTAAAACGCAGTCTACAGTGCCATAGAGTTCAAATTCTCTCATATCCTGATTGAGATAGAGGATTTCTTTGCCGGCTGCCGTCATTTTTTCCCTTGCTATACATAACATATTTTCGGAACAGTCTATTCCTATCATATCATAGCCCATATCTGAAAGTCTTTGGGTGATATTGCCTGTTCCGCAGCCAAGCTCCGCTATCATTTTTGGTGACAGTAAAAATTTATCCCATATCTTTTTTATATATTCTATCCATTTATCATATGGAGTATCCTCCATAAATTTATCATATACCTTTGAAAAGTTTTCGTACGCTGACATAATACACCTCTTATATTCCTAAAATCCAGAGTTTGATTACGGCAAGAGTTTCTCTTAGATATGATGAGAACGCTGACTTCCACTCATCACCGGCAAAACGGCAGGAAGTTTCAAGCCCGGCGTTTTTGGCAAGGTTATATGCCCTGTAGCAATGAAAACGGTTTGTTATAAACGCTGTTTTGTAGTTTGGATTGTTTTTGAAAAAATCATCAAGTATCTTTTTTGAGTTTAAAAAATTCTCATAGGTGGAGGAAGAATTTGGTTCTTGTATTATTTTTTCCTTTGGTATATTATTTTTTAAAAGATATTGCTCCATAGCGTATGCTTCGGTGACTTCCTCGAAACGTCCCTGCCCTCCGCTTACGACAATTATCGCTTCGGGATTGTCCTTTGTATATTCTATACACGTATCAAGCCGTTTTTTTAATGTGTCAGAAACTTCGGAACCTTGCAGACCGCAGCCTAAAACAATTACGGCGTCCTCTGAGTTATCTGCTTTCGGAACGCCGAAAGAAAAGAAAATAAAAGTCATAAGCGCCGCTGTTATTATAAGTCCTGATATCATTATGATTTTTAACGAGGTTATAAATTTGTTTTTTGGCAGTTCTGTCTGACATAGATAAAAAAACAGAAAAACGCCGCCAAGGCAGAATACCATAAGATTTCCTACGGTGTATCCGCCGAATATGAAAAGGATTATTCCATATAAAAAAAACAGTAAAGAAACAGCGCTTAATGGTGTGATTTTGAAATTTCGTATCATAAAGTTTTCTCCAATATAAATTATTTACAAATTTATTATACTAACATAGATGAATAAATGCAATAAGAATTTAACCAATTTATACAGATGTTGATTGATTGTGAGTGTTTCCTTATGTATTGTGTCTTGATTTTGTGATTTTATAAAAAAACAATTCCAAAAGCTTAATAATATATTTCATTATTATGTAGAATAAATAACTTAAAAGAGTTACCGATATAATTAAAGCGATATTTGCGAAAATATTTCCTAAATGTTCAACGAAAAGCTGTTTTAGTCCTAATCTTACAAATATCTCCTGTATTACAAAAAATTCGAGTGACATTGTTCCAAAAAAATTCAGTGTGCGGGATAATATTTTGTAAGGCAGTTTTACTTTTAAATTTTCAACGCGGTAAAATAATTTAGCTGATAAAAATACTAAAGAAACACTTATTAAAAAAGTTGGTATAAACGCGTTTGAGACAGGTACAAAAAGCTTCATATTTTGTCTTGTAGTCAGCTGAATTAGATAACCTCCTAAAATTAAGTTTATAAACAGCAGTTTCCAACAGCTTTTTGGTATAGTTATTTTTTTGTTTTTTATGATATAACCCAACAATATGCCAAAAAGAAAAATGGGGATACGGTTAATAAAGTTATATAAATTTTCCCGCAGTGTGTTTTGAAGAAATATTGCCGCGATAAGCCATATTTCTATTGCTGATACTGTGAAAAAGACTTTGTTTTCACTATTTTTAAAGTAATGATAGTATATGGGAAAAAATATATAAAATGCTAAAATCATTGGCAGATACCACAAGCAGGAAAATACATTTTTGGTATAGAAATTTATAAATGATATGTTTAAAAAGAAATCCTCCACAGACCATTTCATTAAAAAATGAATGACTATGGCGGCTAGTATATATGTTATATATACTCTCTTTATTCTTCTTATATAAAATTAAATAACCGTTCGTTTTTCTATAGAATAGATTAATCCTAAGCCAGATAACAGAATAAATATGTCAACTCCGCAAAAACCATAGCTTATGATATATTCTATGTCACACGCTATTTTAAAATCACCTAGAAGATATACCCATTCGTGTGCTAGATATATCCATATCGCGGCAAGTCCAAACAACATATTTCGGTATTTTGATATAAGCGCTATACTATTTTTCATTTGAAATTAAACTCCTTTTTGCTTTTTGATAATTTACGCTGTTGTCATCAAAAATAGATTTTTGATAAGTTTATAGTCAATCAATTTAAAAATAACGGTAGTTCGACAAGAAATTGCAGTGAAATCCAGTGAAACGTGGTTTCACTGAGGTTCACTGTAAATTTTCATCGAACTCACGTTAAATTATATAATATTTTGCTTTTTTACGCAATATTTAGTTTTGGAAAACAACAGAAATCAATTTCCTTAAGGAAACACCGCACAAAGAGGAAATAAAAATAATTTTGCAAAAAAATACGCTCCAAGTGGGTTTAAAAAAACCACACTTTCGCTAAATTTTTTTGCCGCTCACGCTAAAATTATTTTTAAGGCAATACCGCATAATTCGATAAAATAGATTTTAGACGATATTTTTCAGTGCAAGGAAAAGGCTCGCAGGTCAAACACTTTCGCTGAGCGAAAGCCGGCTTCGCCGTCCGCATTTTTCTTTGCGGTGTACACATAGTCGTAGCCTATGATAAGAGACTTTGACACAGCAATGGAAAATATCATCAAAATCTATGAAATCATAATTGTGCGGTATTGCCTTAAATCGCCTGCGGCGGACGTGAAAATTGATTTCCTCGTTCAAAAGAAGTATGATATTGACAATAAAGTTTATATGAGATATAATTTTAAAAATAATCTAAGGTTTCGCTGGCTGATATTGTATAGTTAATCAACTTATAGTAATTACACTTAAATTATAACAAAAAAATGTTTTACGGGTGCTCAAGCACTGCTTGGCGGTAAGCGAATTGCGAAGCAATTTGCAGCCCGTGCAAGTAAAATAATTTTTT
>CAOJPS010000130.1 GCA_948441255.1 uncultured Eubacteriaceae bacterium
CAAAAGTGCTGAGGGGCTGAATTCGCCCCCCAGACCCCCCGCATAAGTTTTTTCCGTCAAGTAATTGGCGTACGGATGTATGGCAGGGCCTGGGAGAACGAAAACTACGATGTGTTTGGGCTGGGTGAGGAAAAAAGAAAATACTGAAAAAGGAGGGGGATATTTTTGGGGAAACAGAATGCGAAAAAAAGGAAGAGGATTTTTTTGAGGGAGAGAGAATGCTGAGAGGAAAGATTTTTTGGGGAGAGTGTGGTTTGGGACTGATGAGACTTTTATTTTTTCCTCAAAAAGAGTGAATGTGTCGTGGTTTGGGGCTGTTCCGGCTCTGCCGAATGTCTGTGCGGCAGGGAAGCGAAGGGAAAAATTTATGCGGGGGGACTGGGGGGCGAATTTAGCCCGCCCAGCACTTTTGGTACTTTTCGTGTGAAAAGTACAAGGGATTTTTTTTGGGGTGAGGAAAAAATAGAGTGTTGAAAGGAAAGCGAAACGGAGTTTTAGGCAGAGAAAATTGATTTTTATGGGTTGGAAATAAAAAATGTTGAAAAATCGCTTGGAATGTGTTATATTAAAAAAAATGCCGACAAATTTTTATTTTTGCTATAGGGAAACTGATAAATAAAAATAATATTTAAAAAAACGTGAGTTCGATGAAAAATTACAGTGAAACTCAGCGAAACGTAGTTTCGCACAAAAATTTTTGTCAAACTTTTTTTAAAAAGTTTGTGGAGTTTGAGGCTGGTCGCAAAGCTGTGCTTTGCTGCTCGCCCATGCAGCCAGGGTGAAACCTCAAGGTTTTTAATGCTTCAAGAGTATTTTTGGAGGTTTGGAACCTTTTTGCGATAGAAAAAGGTTCCATTAGTTATAATTTTTCATCGAACTCACGTTAAAAAAATTATTTTTAATATACTTTGCGTGGTATTTCCTATAATTGAGATGACCGTAGTGTGGGGAGGCTGATGAAGGTGGATAATGTGTTTGCGGTGATAATGAATTTGTTTATGCTGTTTAATTTTATTTTTGCTGTTTTTGTTGTGTTTTTTGAAAGACGTAATCCAGCTGTAATTTGGTCTTGGCTTATGCTTTTGACAATACTCCCCGGAATTGGTTTTTTGATTTATCTTGTTTTTGGTTTTGAGGGAAGAAAGCATATTCGCTTTATGGAAAAAAACAGAAATGATAATCTATTGAAAGAGGAATATCTAAAAAAAATATTGCGTATTGAGGAAAATATAGATGATTATATGGCTAAACATTTTGAGGAAGAATATGAGGAAGAAACACATTATCAGGATATTTTTTATCTTAACAGGGTTTCGGGAAAAAGTGTTTTGAGAAGTGATAATTCTGTTACGATTTATAATGAGGGAACGTCTAAGTTTGAAGCTATGCTTAATGATATTAAAAATGCCAGGGATTTTATTCATCTTGAGTATTATATCGTTAGAAGTGATAATCTTGGCAAACACATTATGAAAGCTCTTGCCGAAAAAGCGGCGCAGGGGGTAGAAGTTAAACTTTTATATGACGGAATGGGAAATATTTTTAACGCTAAAAATTTTAATAAGCCTCTTATTGAGGCAGGGGGTGAGGTTGGAATTTTTCTTTCGCCTTACTCTATAAGACTGAATTATAGAAATCATAGAAAACTTTGTATTATAGACGGCAAGATAGGATATGTCGGCGGACTTAATATTGGTGATGAGTATTTGGGCAGGGTTAAAAGATATGGATTTTGGAGAGATTCTCATATTCGTTTTGAGGGAAGCGCTGTTCACGATTTGGAGCTTAGATTTATTTCTGATTGGAATTTTGCCTCGAAAAATAATATAAATCTTAATGAAAGGTATTTTCCTAAAATACATCTGTCTGAAAGGGGAATTAATATGCAGATTCTTTCTTCGGGCCCTGACTGTAAGTGGAATGCTATTCATTATGGATATTTTAAAATGATAACGGAAGCCAGTAAAAGCGTTTGTTTTCAGACGCCTTATTTTATTCCTGACGACAGTATTTTGGAAGCCCTTAAAACGACGGCTCTTTCGGGTATTGACGTTAAAATTATAATTCCGGCTCACCCTGACCATCCTTTTGTTTTTGCCGCCAGTATTTCTTATATAGCTGAACTTCTAAATTCGGGAGTTAAATGCTATATGTATGAAAAAGGGTTTATTCATAGCAAGTTTATAACTATTGACGATAAAATAACATCTATTGGCACGACAAATATGGATATAAGAAGTCTTAAACTTAATTTTGAGATAAACGCTTTTATATATGACGAGATGATTACAAAAAATTTTAATGAGAGTTTTAGAAAAGACCTTGAGGATTGTACGGAAATTACTCAGGAGTGGTATGACTCCAGAGGAAAGTTTTTTAGAATACAGGAATCTATCTCAAGACTTATTTCACCGCTTTTGTAAAGGAGATTGAAATGCCTTCGCCTATAATTGATAAATTTAATGAGTTTAATAAATCGTTTTCTCGTTCTTTTCATATGCCTGGACATAAGAGTAAAAAAGAATTTATTCCCGATGACCTTTTTTCTTTTGATATAACGGAGATTTATGGGTTTGATAACCTTCATAATCCTACGGGTATTATTGAACAGAGTGAAAAGTTTTGTGCCAGGCTTTTTGGCTCGGACAGATGTTTTTATCTGGTAAATGGGTCTACCTCCGGTATTATGGCGGCTATTGCTTCTGTGGTTAATCCTGGGGATAAAATACTTGTTTCCAGAAATTGTCACAAGAGTGTTTATAACGCGCTTGTTCTCTCTCATACAATTCCGGTTTATGCTGTTCCGGAAGGTACATTTTTTGGAACAATGGGAGTGGTTTCACCTGAAATGGTTAGGTGTGCTTTGGAAGAACACCCTGATATAAAGGCGGCTGTTATTACAAGCCCTAATTATGAGGGGTTATGTGCTGATGTGAAATCTATTGCCGAGATTCTTCATAAAAAAAATATTCCTTTAATTGTTGATGAGGCACACGGGGCACATTTTGCTTTTTCTGATGAGTTTCCAAAAGACGCGCTTTCTCTTGGGGGGGATATTGTTATTCAAAGCCTTCATAAAACTTTGCCCGTTTTGACGCAATGCGCTGTTTTACATATAAAAGGAAATATTGTTGACGTGAACAGAGTTAAAGAGGCGGTTTCTATGTTTACTACAACAAGTCCGTCATATATTTTTCTCGCGGTTATGGATAATTGTCAGAATGTTCTTTCTGAAAGGTCGGATGAGATTTTTGAGAGGTATGTCTGTAATCTGAAAAATTTTTATGAGGAAGTTTCTTGTTTAAAAAACTTGAAAATAATTACAAAAAATGATATTATTAGATGTACATCCTCTTTTGATTTTGATTTTGGAAAAATTATTTTGCTGATTGACAATAAAAACGTAATAAATGTAGAAAAATCTTTGAGAAAGTATTATAATATAAATATAGAGATGAATGGGACAAATCATATTCTTTTTATGACCTCGGTCTGTAATGTGAAAGAGGATTTTGACGCTTTGAAAAACGCTGTTTTTGATATTGATTCCTCACTTTCTGACGGTTTTTTTGGCGGAGAGAATATTTTTTTTGGCGCGCCGGTTGTGGCTGTGCCGCCTTGCGGCGCTTTTTATTCCAAAAAAGAAAAGGTTTTTTTTGAGGATAGTATGGGGCTTGTTTCCGGTGAGTTTATAATTCCTTATCCTCCTGGTATTCCTCTTGTTGTTCCTGGTGAGGTTATTACTTTGGAGATAATTGAAAGGGTGAAAGCTTTAAAATTGTCTGGGGTTGAAATGGTGGGCTGTGAGGATTTTGAACTTGATACTGTAAATGTTATTTTTTGATTCCATTTAAAGGAGTTTTGCGAATGTCTGAATTTAAAGACGAATATTTGAAAGTAGTTTTAAACCAGCTGGATAGTTTGACGCTGTATGGCGCTGTAAACGATGACCCTGTGCTTGTGTGTCTTAAAAATATATGTATTGGTATTGAACCCACTCTTAATTTTTCGAAAATGGTATCTTATTTGATTGAAAGCGCCGAGCGTTTTGGGTTTTCGGGCAATTTGTTTAAAAACCATATTTTGACTTTATTTTTGTATGATGAAAACAGATTTTCTCTTTATTGCGAAAATAATCAAAAGGTAGAAAATACTTCATTGTATAATCTAGCTGTAAATGACATAAGAATATTAAAATCACTGATAACTGTTGACATTAATACTTTATCTGACAACAGTCCGTCTGTTTATGAGATTTTAAATTATAAGCCTGTTAATAAAAATAAGAATGAACTTTTGACATATATAAATACTATTTTTGATGAGAGGGAACTTTTAGATAATTTTGTAAGGTTTTATAAAACCTCGGGCTGTGGAAATATGTCGCTGTATCGTGCCTTTAAATTTGATGAGAAAAGTTCTTCTATTGTCGGAATTGAAAAGCCCGACCCAATAACCTTTGACGATATAATAGGCTATAAATCTCAAACGGAAGAGCTTGTCAGCAATACTTTGGCTTTTATTAAAGGGTTTCCGGCTAATAATGTGCTTCTTGTCGGTTCAAGAGGAACAGGCAAATCTTCTTCTGTTAAGGCTCTTGTGAATAAGTTTTTTTCGGATGGACTGCGTTTGATTGAAATAACGAAGGAGCAGATTGTGAAACTTCCGGAAATACTTTCCCTGCTTAAAAACAGAGGACGGCGGTTTATAATATTTATAGATGACCTTTCTTTTGATGAACACGAGATTCAGTATAAATATATGAAATCCCTTATTGAGGGCGGTTCTCAGAACAAACCTGATAATGTGCTTTTTTATGCCACAAGCAATCGAAGACATCTTGTTTCTGAAAAATGGGGCGACAGACAAAGAGGTTCTGATGAGGCTGAAATTCATACTCAGGATACTTTGAATGAGAAACTTTCTCTTGCTGATAGGTTTGGCATAACTATTTCTTATCCTAAACCAACTCCTAAAGAATACATTAATATGGTTAAGGTAATGGCAGGCAAAGAAGGCATTCTCCTCAGTGATGAGGCTTTGGAAAGAGAAGCTCTTAAATGGGAAATAAATCAAAAGGGTATTTCTGGAAGAACAGCCAGGCAGTTTATTAATAATCTTATATGGCAGACTGAAAATGTTTGATTATAGCAAAACAGTAAAACTTTAGAAATTTTGTGAATGATATGGGAGGTAGTTTTAAAATGGAAAATTTTGATTTTTCAGTTTTAACTTTTGATGATATTTTTTATGCCGCTGTCGGCGCTTTCCTTTTGACCTGGGTGATTAAGGTCATAATTAAAATAAATAAAATGATTAAAAATCCTATGTCGGTTTTTAATCATTCTGAAGATATACGAATGGTTATTCAAAGATGTTATAGGCTTTTTCCTAAAGAAATTGTTCAGTTTAACGGTGAAACTTATAAAAGAGGTATGCAGCTTAAAATTGTCACTTTGCAGAAAAAATGCTTTGAGGGAGAATTTATTGGCTGCAATGAAAAAAATATGCTTTGTATTCTTACAAATAAATATATTATTGCCCACGAAATTACAAATATTCAGGAAATTCAATTAATTGACAAATTTTGATAATGACTAGGTTTTGCGAGCTGTATTTTTTGTTTTCCGATTATTTGTTATATAAATTTATAATAGCGAAACGTTTTGCCGAATTTTTGGTTAAGACGATTAAAAATTAAAGTTAAAGGAGATTTAGTGATGGATTACGTTCTTGGTATTGATTTGGGTACAAGCGGTGTTAAATGTCTTTTGGTTTCTGATGAAGGTAATATTTTGGGTTCTGCCTCAAAAAGTTATAAGCCGGATTTTGGGGATGGGGGCTATGTTGAACAAGACCCATCTGTCTGGTGGGAAAATACACAAAGCGCTATAAGGGATATTGTGGACAAGTTCCCGGAGGCGGAGGGAAAAATTAAGGCGCTGAGCTGTTCGGGTCAGATGCACAGTTCGGTTTTCCTTGATAAGGACGGCAGTGTTATAAGAAAAGCTATTCTTTGGAACGATACAAGAACTACGCCGCAGGTTAATGAAATTTATGAAAAGGCGGGCGGACTTGAAAATCTTGTTGGTATGGTGTACAACAAGGCCCTTGAGGGATTTACCCTTCCTAAGATTTTATGGCTTAGGGAAAATGAGCCTGAAAATTTTGCCAGGGTTGACAAAGTTATTATGCCCAAGGATTACATAAATTATATGCTGACAGGCAATATTAAAACTGAAGTTTCTGACGCGGCTGGTACTCTTTTATTTGATGTTAAAAATTCTTGCTGGTCGAAAGATATGCTTGAGAAGATGGATTTAAGTGAGGACATACTTCCTGAAGTTATTCAATCTACAGGAGTTGTTGGAAAGGTTATTTCGGAAACAGCGAAAAAAATAGGTTTGGCGGAAGACGCCGTAATCATTGGCGGAGGAGCGGACAACAGCTGCGCCGCTGTCGGAAACGGCGTTGTGGCAAAGGGTCAGGCGGTTTTGAGCGTTGGTACAAGCGGTACGGCGATTGGATATGTGGATAGCATTGACAGCAAGGTTACGGGAGATGTTCATCTTTTTAATTATTCTATGCCGGACAGTCTTTACGCTATGGGCGTTATGCTTTGCGCTGGGGAAGCTTTGAACTGGCTTAAAAGGACTTTCTTTGAGGATAAGTCTTTTGATGAGATAAATGCTCTTGCTGACAAAGCGCCTGCCGGAAGCAACGGTATAATTTTCCTGCCGTATCTTTTTGGTGAGAGATGTCCTTATTCTGACGCTAACGCCAGAGGTGTGTTCTTTGGGATTTCCGGAGCCGCTGGAGCTGGTGAGATGATTCGCTCTGTTATGGAGGGAGTGGCTTTTGGACTTAAAGACCTTTTTTCTCTTGTTACTGATTTCGCACCTGTTGACGAGGTTTATATAACCGGAGGAGGCGCTAAAAGCAAAGTTTGGGGTCAGATTATATCTGACGTTGTGGGAAGAGAACTGAAAGTTTTGAATATTGAGGAAGGACCGTCATTTGGCGCCGCTTTGATTGCTCTTGTTGGTTCGGGAATGTGTCCTGATTTTCAGACGGCTAAGGGAAAATCCGTTAAGGTTATTAAAACAATCAAGCCTACTGAAAACGTTAAAAAGTACGAGGACATTCACAAGCTTTACACGGAGCTTTACAAAACCAACAAAGAACTTTTCGCTAAGCTTTGAAAACATTTAAAACATTAAAACATTTAAAACCGTGGGACGCTGTCCCACACCCTGCAAGCTGTTCAGTGTTTTTGGCTTCGCCAAAAATCGGCTTACGCCGACCGCATTTCTTTGCGGCACTACTTGAAAGAAAGCTTGGCAAAGAACTTTAACAAGCAAAAACTGTCGTTTTTGCTATATAATTATAATATTTTCTCCTGCGAAACGTAGTTTCGCATAAAAGTTCTTTGCTTCTTTCTTTTAAGAAAGAAGTCGGGTTTGGGCTGAAAGCCCAAGGTTTTTGTAAGGTCTTTACTTTTTTGAGGAGGAGTTGAATGAAAAAATACGTTTTGTGCCTGACGCTCTTTGTTTTGACGCTGCTTGCGTCGGGCTGTGAGGAAGAAGCGCCAAAGGAAACTAAAATTTTGCTGCTTGCTGAAACTCATTCTGCTGACCATATTACTACTGAAGCTGATATGGAGTTTGCTAGGCTTGTTGAGGAGAAA
>CAOJPS010000131.1 GCA_948441255.1 uncultured Eubacteriaceae bacterium
GTTTCAGAAGAATTACCTCCAAACTTCCAAAGGCAGATATTTTCAAAACCGCATTCCCTAGCTGTTCTTGTCCATACATCAAATGTCGAATTATCAGCATACCAAACAGTGTGGTCTTTTCCCTTATCATCGGTATAATAAAAATATAAACCTCCGCTTTTTTCATCTCTCGCCGGAAGACATTTATAAATATTTATAATATCAAGAGCTTCCTTTTCAGAAATACTTACAGTTTCTCCACCTGTCTGCCAGTCAAACCCTCCCGAGGCAAATGCTATCCACTTTTTGCCTGGAACATTATTCATTTTTACAGAAAGTTCTTTAATAAAATCAATATCCGCTTTAGGGCCAGGCTCTGTAGATGTTCCATATAAATTATACGCCATCATAATATATTCTGGTCCATCAGGAAAAGTATATCTGTCCAAAGGAGCTCTTGGCTCAAATATAACCCTCAAATCAAGTTTTTTCAAAACACACTGACTGTAAAGTTCCGAGCAAAACAAAGCAAAGTCAGGCCAAACGTTCTCATCAAGTTTTTCATAATCAATCTCAATTCCAAAATAGCCGTTATTCCGCGCGAAAGAAATTAATTCGTTAATATGTCTTGACCTTTCCGTCTGACTGCTTAAAAGTTTTCGTATAATATTCGTGTCTTTCTGAACAATATTGCCATTCTCATCAATAACGTCATTCACAACACAGATATAAGAATTAATATTATTTTTATTTGTATCCGCCGAAATTTCACTACGTTTATCGCTAAGATTTTCAGGAACAAAAACAGTTCCGTCATTGTTAAAATACAAAGCGAATGATGAAACTGAAGAAAGAGCGCCAACAGACTTTGATAATTCCTTAATTCCGTTATCAATATCCCAATACGCAACCCAGGCAGAGAATTCACCTGTTTTCAAAACATCCTCACTCACCTGCTGTTTTGTTTCAGCATTAGTACAGGCAGATAAATTAAAAATACATAAAAAAGCAAAAATAAAGCAAATTTTCTTTCTTATCCTCATACATTCACCTCTTAATACTCAAAATTCTATAAATTCTCAACAAACCAGTCAATAATTTTTCCCCAGCGTTCATTGATATAATTTTTAACTTTTTCTTTTCCAGCAAGCCGATTATCAAAAAAAACATTTTCATTGTTGTTCACATCAGCAATAAACAAATCCTCAAAAACAGCGTCATAAACATTATCTCTTTTATTAAACTCGCTTCTTTCGCTTCCAAGGGCTATATACCCTTTAGAAATACCCGCGCCTAATTTAATATTATCATCAACAATAACCTCATCAACAATAAGTGACATAGTATCGCCTTTTAATTTAATAATAATATTTCTTTTGCCGATAGCGTTAACGCTAAAATCAGGAATATATTCTGGAGAACCATCGGCAACAGATACAGCATTTCTTTCACTTTCCTGTCTTCTTTTAAGTTCCTCCGCCGCTTCTTTTTCTTCTTCTTTATATAAAACCTTTTCAACCTCAAGCTTCTGCTCATCAACTCTTGCCGCTTTTCTCATCTCATCATCAGAAACAGGCTTTGGCTTGTCAACAGCCGTCCTCAAATCAAAACTTTTAATCTCTCTTATATTTCCATTATCACATCTCTCAACATAAATAATATTATCTTTAAGTCTTAAAGAAATATAATTTTTTCTTCCCTCGTCCATTCTCATATAAACCGACTGCTCTCCTATAACATTTCCGCGTAAGGAGGCAGATAACTGAAAATCAGAATAGTTTCCGCTCTCATTAAGCCTTATAAAGCCTTGTTCATCAGGAGGGGAGGTAATTATAATATTATTTTGCTCAAATTCAGAAACACCATTTAAAACCTTCCATTTTTCACTTTTGCTTTTATCTCCCAATACGAAATCCATATCCATTTTCGTATCATCTTTAACCCTCATAAGCAAATGGTTTGTCTGCCAGTAAGGCAAAACCTCCATACGAGTAAGATTAAACAAATCATCGTTTTTTGTGCTTACACTTTCTCCCTCTCTTGTATACATAAAATTAAAAAGTTTCTTCGCCTCACGAAAATTAACATTTCTAACAATTTCATTAGAATCGTTGTCAAGTCCGTTAGCGTGCATAATTATATATGCCTCCGGAACAAAACCAATATTTTTTGTATAAAGCTTTCCCATCTGATTATAGTCCCACACAAGCCTTTCTTCCATTTGTTCTCTGGTTTCAATACTAATACGGTTTTTATCTCTTATAAAATCCATAAGATAATGATTATAATCGTCTTCCATATATTCCGCTATCTCGTTATACTGGTCTTGATTAATATTGCCCACAAAATTATCATATCTGTCAAACACGTTAATATACTCAAATCTATAACCGTTTGTCCCAAGTTCCCAAAAAGAATTTTCAATCATACTCTCCAAATCTTCCGGCTGCAAAAATTTAGAATCCTTTTTAACAAACTTTTCGGCGTATGTCATCATACTCGCCTTATAATTAACCTTTTCAAGTATAGGCTGGGCAAAAAGACTCGAATCACGCCTGCCATCCTCAAAAACAAGATAAACAGCTCTTTCAGGCAAACTTTTTCCGTTTTTATAATAATCAATAATATCTTGCTGGCTTATAGTAACATATCCCGAGTTTTTAAGAGCAGTCAAATGTTTTTCAAGCATATCATCATCAATAAGGGTTTCTTTTCTAGAACGGTCAACGCCAAAGTAAGAAAGAGTAATAAAACCGTTATCATATTTATAATCGCTTTTTGATACAGGAGTATATTCATTCCAATCAAAAACAGCGATAAGAATAAGAATTGTAAAAAAATTAATTATACCGCCCTGAAAAACAGAACGAACAAATTTTCTTATATTTTTAATTTTAAACTCTTTTGAAACAGGATAGCCCAAAGAACTCAAACCATTTTCGTCAATATCGCTTTTCGCTTTATACTTAACATTATTTTCACTATGTATACTTTCCGTTTTATCTTCTTCTTTTTCTTCCTCATTATCATCAAAAACAAAACTCTCGTAATTATGGGAATTTTCAAAATTATCATTATGAAAATCATCATTTTTGTTCACTTTTAAAAACCCCCCTGCGTTTTAATTTTCTTTCTTCTTTTTTACGCTGCGCTTCTATATCCTGAGGAGTCATTCTCGTTCCCCAAGTAGATTTCCAGAAAGTAAACCAGGCAATAGGCATCTGCCATAGCAAAACGCCCTCATAAAACAAACAAAACAGCATTCCCCAAAACCAAAGACTGCTGCGCTTATAAAAAAGGTCCGCAAAGCTCATAAGCAGCGCCATAAGCAAAAGCCCCAAAAGAAATGTAGTAGGAAAAACACTATTTACAATAGGGACATAAATAAAATTATAAATAACAACAATAGGAGCGGCAATAGGCACAATAAGTCCCATATAAAAAAACAATGACATAAACGGTTCTTTTTTCCATATATATTTCGCCGCTATAAGAGACTCTCTAAGCCACGACCTTTTCCACCTCATCTGCTGTTTCAAAAAAGTATCATATTTAATAGGAACTATAGTAGAACAAACAGCCGAATCCTGATAGCTTGTTCTGTGAGTTTTGAGAATAAAATTAGTAAGACTTCTATCATCGCCAAAAGTAGCAGGATGACCTAAAAATTTCTGATTAAGCCAAGCATTTAAATTTTTAAGAACAAGGTCTTTGCGATAGCAAGAAATAGGACCCGAAAGACAAGTAGCGGAATCAAAATAAGCCTCCGCCGCTTTCATAACTCTAAAAGCAACATAATATCTAACTGTCTGCATTTTTGTAAGACCGTTTGTATATTTATTTTCCACGTCTGTTCTTCCAGTAACACCGCCCATTTTAGGGTCTTGAAAAGGCTGAACAAGATTTCTTATAGCGACAGGCTCAAGAAAGCTGTCGGAATCCACAAAAACAACAAGCTCGTGTTTAGCCATTTTCGCTCCTACAGCAAGAGCGTCTCTTTTTCCGGCATTCTGAGGCTGTTTAAACCACTTCACTCTATCTTTTGTATTAAATCTCTCTCCCTCGCGATGAATACGCTCAACAGTTTCTTTTATCTTTTCAAGAGAGTTATCGTTAGAGCAGTCATCAATAACAATAACCTCCAGCTTGTCAACAGGATAATCCTGATTAATACAGCTAATAATTGTTTTTGAAATCCATTCTTCCTCATTAAAGCAAGGAATAATAACTGTAACTCCTGGAGTAAAATCAGGATTTATGGGAACCGGCTTATATAAAAATCCAAAAAAATATCTTGAAAGCAAAAAACTCGCGGCAAGAATACTATAAAGATAAAGCATCTTATTATATTTAAAATATATAATACTTTCCGCCCTCATAAACATAACAAGAAGCACCACAATAAACATAAATAAACTCGCTATGCTAAGTGAATAAAATCCCCTTCTCTTTCTTATATATTTGCCAAGATTTTCATTAAACTTAATTCCAATAACCTTAACAAACCCATTTTCATCAGTTTCAGCGACTCTCACAACCTCGGCGTTAATTTTTATCTTCGACTCAAATCCTTCCGGCATAGTTCCAGGTTTAATACTAAATTTAACTTTAATAGTATCTCCAACTTTTACTTTAAACCCTTTGCCCTTAACTTCCATAAGCATACCTGTTGTTGAGATATCTTTGGAAACAGCGTTAAAAAATCCCTTTCCGCTCCTGCCAAATTTAATTTTAACATCATATTCGGCAATATATCTCAAATTATAATCTCCCATATTTTTGATATATTCCCCGTCATCTTCAATTTCCGAGCGTCTGTCAAACTTAGTCCTGACATTTTCTGTATCCTTAACATAAGTCAAAAGACGTCTGTCCTCTTTTGTAACCAGCAAGACATCTTTTTCTTCTTTTTTTGGTTTTTTCAAATTAAAAACCGCCATTTCCTCACCCACTTCTCAAAAGACTATAAATTTTCAATTTCCCACATAATCCGAAATCTTTCCGAAAGAAAAACCTTTTTCTCTAAGCTTATCAATTAATTCGCCCAAAATCTCATATCCCTTAGCGTCGTCAAGCAAATGAAGAATAATAACTGTACCGCTTTTAGTTCTTGTCAGAATATCGTGTTTAATATCATCCGCGCTAAGTCCCTCTTCCCAATCGTGAGAACTTACATCCGCCGAGAGAATCCCTCTGTAACCCATAGCTTTAACAGCTCTAAGGCTCTCATCATCCTCATAAAGTCTTGGAGGCCGCATAAACAATTCCGGACATCTCTGAATAGCCTCTGTAATAACCTTGTGCGCTCTATACAAATCTTCCTCCAGTTCTTCTTTTGAGAGTTCTATAATATCTGTATGAGAATAAGTATGGCTTGCCACATCGTGGCCGCCCTCTGAAATAGCCTTGGCAAGATTCAAATTATTTTCAACGCCCGCGCCTCTTAAAAAGAAATTAGCCTTAACACCTTTCTCGTCAAGGGTATCCAAAATTTTTGTAATAACCTTATCCCCTCCCCAATCGTCAAAAGTGATAAACACCACATTATCATCATTAGGTATTTGCTCAATAAATCTGGGAGGAGTATCAGGAAGCCTATAATTAACACTAATAGCGTCGTGGTTAGGAATTTCCTCAAAAGGTTTAACCTCATACTGACCTTTATACAAATCATCTATAGTGGTAAAATCATATCCTATATCTCTGACAAAATCAGCAATCCTTGGAATAGCGTCAATAACAGCCGGATTAGTGTCAGCGTTAAGCAAAATAATTTCTCCTCTTGTCATTTTCTTTTCAATATAATCCATAATCTCATCAGAAGATATCATTCTTCTGTCAAGAGGGTTTTTACTGTAAGTAACAACCTTCTTGTCAAGCACAGAAGCCGCTTTCAATAATTTTTCCCCATACTTTCCAAAAGCCGGGCGCAGATATTTAAAATCGATATTAAAATTATTTTTAAGAAATTCTATACCGCTTGAAATATCATTATAAGCCGTAGAATAGTCAGCATTGTCCGCTCCAGCCTTTGATGAGGTGTTAAGACCTATACTATGACCTTTATTACATATTTTTTCAATAAGTCCAATATTATCAGAAATTTTATTTGCCGGTATAAAAAATGTAGCTTTAATGTTAGATTTTTCAAGAGAATTTAATATTCCCTCAATCATATCTCTGTCACCCAAACCGTCAAAAGTAAGGGCAACCTTTTTCGCGGTAGTTCTCGCGTACGAAAAAACTTCTCTGTCATACTCAACATTAGGTTCTTCAACATATTCTATTTTGGAAACAGAACGTTCATTTTTTTTATGTTCTTTTTCCGTTTTATTTTCTTTAGCTATTTCAGCGACATATCTAGGGCTATTATAAAGGCTCTCAAAAGAAACAAGCTTAAACCCCTTATTTTTAAGTCCGCTGTTAATAAGTCCGATAGCCTTAATAACCTCTTTGTTTGTATCCCCGTTTAAAATAATAATATCACCTTTTCTAATTTTCTCAGCCACAGACTGTGAAATCTCCTCTGCGGAAATCATATTTTTGTCAAGGGGATTATTACTGTATGTCATAACAATCTGTTTTGTGTGTGCCGAGATATTAAAAATAAATTGATTTGTTCTTCCATTTTTAGGACGTATATATTTTGGAACGAATCCAAATTTATTTTTAAACGCCTCATTAGCGGAATTAACTTCCTCATAAGTATCATCAAAATTCATAGAGTCAATATTTTTTCCGGTCATAAGATTGCTTCCAATTTCGTGTCCTCTGTCAATAATCTTTTTAACAAGTTCTGTTTTTTGTTCAGCTTCCTCACCAGACACAAAAAACAAAGCTTTAACCGCCTCTTTGTCAAGAGCGTCCAAAATACCAAGAACAAAATCCTCATCACCTATACCATCGAATGTCAAAGCGGCAATATTCCAAGCAGAGTTTACTCTCCTCAAAACATTAGGGTCTTGTTTGCTTTTACCATCAAAATTGTAACTCTCTGTCAAATTAGGGTTATGAATTTTTTCAAGTTCATTAATTGAGATAAAATTCAACCCCTCTTTTTTAGCGCTTTCCGAAAGCATTTCAAGCATATTAAAAAGGCTGTCGGTTTTTGAGGCGTCAACCGATATAACAGCGCCTCTCTTTGTATATCTTATAAATCTATCGGCTTTTTCCCTGTCCCTAATAGTATCCCCGTCAATACGAACAGTATACGGAACAGCCGCTTTAAGATTAGCCGAATTAGCGGCATAAAGAACATTCTTATTATACGCTCCGTTAATTCTAAAATATACAGGCAAAGCTCCAGAGGAATTCTCAATCAATTTGCTTGTTTCCGAAAATTCCTTAATCATATCGTCAATAGTCAGTTTATCAAAGTTACTATTTCCTTTCATAGCCGCGTTTCCGACAAAATGACCCCTTTTAAAAATAATCTCTGGAAGATTAGTTCTTCATAAATCCTTGAACCTTTAATAAAAAAAGTCGCCTTAAAAGAGTTTTTATCAAGAATATCCATTATTTTCTCAGCAGCCTCAATACTTGGAACATTATCAAACGTCAAAGCGGCAACTTTATTTTCTGTCATAATATTAGAAATAATATACGCTTGACCTTCTTTTTTCTCAAACGCAACATTTTCATTAAGAGCGTCGTTTTCCCTCAAAGGAGTGCTATA
>CAOJPS010000132.1 GCA_948441255.1 uncultured Eubacteriaceae bacterium
TTGCTTCTTTCTTTTAAGAAAGAAGTCGGGTTTGGGCTGAAAGCCCAAGGTTTTTTCATTACGGGATTATGCCTCTATAAGGGTTCCGATTCCTTTTTTTGTGAAAATCTCGAGAATAAGACAATGCTCTATTCGTCCGTCAAGTATATGAACGTTTCCTACGCCGGCGTCTACGCCTGCTATACAACAGTCTACCTTTGGAATCATTCCCCCTGAGATTATTCCGTCTTTTATCATTTGGCGGACTTCTTTTACACTCATAACCGGTATTAGGCTGGACGGGTCGTTTATATCAGCTAAAACTCCTGGGACGTCTGTAACAAAAACAAGTTTTTCGGCTTTTAATGCTCCGGCTACAGCCACAGCGGCGTAGTCGGCGTTTATGTTATATGTGTTTCCGTCCTCTCCTATGCCTATTGGAGAAATTACAGGCACAAAATCATTGTCTATAAGAGTGTTGACAAGAGAAGTGTCTACCTCGGTTATTTCACCTACAAACCCTATATCCTCTCCGTCTGCCGAGAGTTTTTTCACTTTGAGAAAATCGGCGTCTTTTCCGCATATTCCAACGGCTTTTATTCCCTGGGCGCAAAGGTCTGTTGTGAGATTTTTATTTAGTTTTCCGGCTAGAACCATTTGAACTACTTCCATTGTGTTTTCATCGGTTACTCTTAATCCGTTTTTAAATTCTGATTTTATGTCAAGTTTTTCAAGCATTTGATTTATGTCTTTTCCTCCGCCGTGGACTACAACGGGCTTGAAGCCTACATATTTCATCAGCGCTATGTCTTTTATGAGTGTGTTTTTTACGTCCTCATTTACAAGAGCGCTTCCTCCGTATTTTATTACTACGGTTATGCCGTTAAATTCTTTTATATAAGGGAGAGCCTCTGTTAATATATTGGCTTTTTCAATTATTTTTTCCATCATTTTATTTTACCTTCTTTTTTATGAGCGGTAGTCGCCGTTTATTTTTATATAGTCATATGTTAGGTCGCATCCCCAAGCTGTCGCTGATTCGTTTCCTTCTTTTAATTTTATGTCGATATATATTTCTGTTTCTTTTAATATTGACGCCGCTTTTTCCTCATCAAAAACTATTGGCGTTCCATTGTCCATTAAAAGAATTTCTCCGGCTTTGCTTCGGAAAACTATTGTTACAAAATTGGGGTTAAATTTTGCTCCGGAATATCCCATAGCGCAGAGTACACGTCCCCAATTGGCGTCAGCTCCGAAAAGCGCCGCTTTAAAAAGATTTGATGATACTACAGAGTTTGCCATTTTTCTGGCGTCGGCTTTTGTTTTTACTCCTGAAGCTGTTACTTCCATTAACTTTGTAGCTCCCTCTCCATCTCTCGCGCAGGAAACGGCAAGAGTTTTATTTACATAAAAGAGAGCGTTTTTAAATGTTTCATAATCAGCGTTTTTTTCGGTTATCTTTTCATTTTCAGCCATTCCGTTGGCAAGGACAACCACTGTATCATTGGTGCTTGTGTCGCCGTCTACGCAAATCATATTGAAAGAATCTTCCACACATTTATAAAGAGCTTTGTCCAGCATTATTTTTGATATATTGGCGTCGGTGGTTATGAAACAAAGCATTGTCGCCATATTGGGGTTTATCATTCCGGAGCCTTTCGCCATTCCGCCTATTGTTACTTTTTTTCCTGACAGTTCTATTTGGACGCATACTGTTTTTTTGAATGTATCTGTCGTTATAATGGCTTCGGCGGCGGAATCTCCGCTCTCAAAAGTGTCTGACAACAGAGGAAAAGTGTTTTTTACTCCTTTTGTCAGAGTGTCCATAGGAAGATTTACGCCAATTACCCCTGTTGAGCATACAAGCACGTTTTCTTTTTCACAGTTGGCTAAACCGGCGAAAACCTCCGCTGTTGTTTCGGTGTCTTTTATTCCCTGTGTTCCTGTGCAGGCGTTGGCGTTTCCGCTGTTTATAACTATTCCTTTGATTTTGTCATTGTTTGTTTTTACTCGTTCTATATCCCATAATACGGGAGCGGCTTTTACCACATTTTGAGTGAAGCAGCCCGATGCTGTGCTTAGGCGCTCGCTTAAAATGAGAGCCAGGTCTTTTTTCTCTTTTTTTAGTCCCACAAAATTTCCTGCCGCTTTAAATCCCTTTGGTGTTGTTATACTGCCTTCTATTATATTCATTAAAATCAATCCTTTCTTTGTATTTTACAAAGATTAAAAATCGTAAATTATACAGGGAATATCGCTGGGCAGTCAATTCCTGTTTTCTCGTCAATATCAAAAAGTATGTTCATATTTTGAACCGCCTGTCCTGCCGCTCCCTTATACAAATTATCTATCGCTCCTGTTACTATTATTCGGTTTGTTCTTTCGTCTATGACAAAACCTATGTCGCAGAAGTTTGAGCCTTTTACCCATTTAGTTTCGGGGAATATTCCTTCTTTTGTCAGTCTTATAAAATATTCGTCTTTATAATATTTATTATACGCTGATTTTATGTCTGAATAGCTGTAGGAGTTGTTTAAAGAAGCGTAGCAAGTTGCCAGTATCCCTCTGTTCATAGGTGTTAAATGAGGGGTGAAAGACAATACTATATCTTCTCCGGAAGCGTATGAAAGCTGTTCCTCAATTTCGGGCGTGTGTCTGTGAGAGGCTATTTTATAGGCTTTGATTGATTCGTTTACCTCATCGTAATGAGTGCCCAGTGAAATTCCTCTGCCCGCTCCTGTTACCCCTGATTTGGCGTCGATTATTATTGTTTTTAAGTCTATCATTTTCTCTTTTACAAGAGGATAGAGAGAAAGTATTGAACAAGTGGTATAGCAGCCTGGATTGGCTATTATTCTTTTCCCTTTTATTTTTTCCCTGTTTATCTCACATAATCCATATACCGCTTCGGGAAGTATGTCTAACGCGTTATGAGGGGTTTTATACCATTTTTCGTATACTTTTGCGTCTTGTAAACGAAAGTCCGCTCCTAAGTCGATTATTTTTGTTTTATCAAGTATTTCTTTTGTGACTTTTCCGCTTGCCACGCCGTGGGGAAGCGCGAGAAAAATTACATCACATTTTTCCGCCATTTCTTCTATATTTTCTTCTTCACAAACTTTTTCAATATGTCTGAAGTTTTCATATATTTCTCCATAGTTTTTACCTTTATAGCTTTGAGAGGTTATTGTGGTTATTTTCACGTTTGGGTGGCTTGCCAGTATTCTTACAAGTTCACTGCCGGCATATCCTGTCGCTCCGATTATTCCGGTTTTTATCATTTTAAAAACTCCTTACAATAGATTTATTTCAAAACCGCAAAATTACTCCAATACAACAAAACAATATTTGAATTAATATGAAGCTTCGAAAGAGGTCTAATAAATATTTTTATAAATACTAATAATTATACATATTTTAACTAATTTGTGCAAGAGTAATTTTATATAAATTTATAAACAAATATACTATATTATTGTGCAGTATTTAGGAAACATCGCACAAAGAGGGAATAAAAATAATTTTGCAAAAAAATACGCTCCAGGCGAGTTTAAAAACCCGCACTTCCGCTCAATTTTTTTGCCGCTTCCGCTAAAATTATTTTTATTTTTGAATTTGCCGATATTTACTTTCATTGTTTGAAATGATGAATAAATATACAGAATAATGAATAAATATACATCCATTTAAGAAAAATAGATGTTTAAATTTTATGTTGAATATATTTGCCAAAGAGTGTATAATTATAACAAGTTTAGGAAAGCACCGCATAATTAAAAAATAAAAATTATTTTTAATATCCTTTGTGCGGTATTGCCTTAAGGCAATACCACATAATTCGATAAAATAGATTTTAGATGATATTTTTCAGTACAAGGAAAAGGCTTGCAGTCATAGTCGGAGCCTATGTTAAGAGACTTTGACGCGGTAATGGAAAATATCAGCAAAATTTATGAAATCATAATTGTGCGGTATTGCCTTAAATATATATTTTTAGGAGGGTACTTATTATGAAAATTGTTCTTGCTTATTCAGGCGGACTTGATACTTCCGTTATTATACCTTGGCTTAAAGAAAATTATGACAACGCGGAAATTATTGCCGTGTGCATTGATGTTGGCCAGGGAAAAGAAACCGAAGGTATGGAAGAAAAAGCTATTGCTATGGGCGCAGGCAAAATTTATATTGAGGACGTGAGAGAGGAATTTATTGTTGATTATGTTTATCCTATGGTTAAGGCTCACGCTGTTTATGAGGATAAATATTTATTAGGAACTTCTATCGCCAGACCTCTTATTGGAAAAAAACTTGTGGAAATCGCTCTTAAAGAAAACGCTGACGCTATTTGCCACGGATGTACTGGAAAAGGAAACGACCAGATTCGTTTTGAGCTTACAATTAAATCTTTGGCGCCTCATCTTAAAATTATCGCTCCTTGGAGAATTTGGGATATATCTTCAAGAGAGGAGGAAATTGATTTTCTTCAGAAAAGAGGACTTAAAGTTCCTATGAAAAAAGAAGAAAGCTATAGCCGTGACAGAAATTTATGGCATATAAGCCACGAGGGGCTTGACCTTGAGGAACCTTCTAACGAGCCTGACTTTAAAAATCTTCTTAAACTTGGTGTTAGTCCGGAAGAAGCTCCTGATGAGCCTTCTTATATTGAGCTTGAGTTTGAAAAAGGTGTTCCTGTCGCTCTTGATGGAAAGAAAATTTCTCCTGTTGAGATTATGGACAAGCTTAACGAACTTGGGGGTAAAAATGGAATAGGTATTGCCGACCTTGTTGAAAATCGTGTTGTGGGTATGAAAAGCAGAGGTGTTTATGAAACTCCCGGCGGTACTATTTTGTATGCCGCTCACAGAGATTTGGAGTATCTTTGCCTTGATAAACAGACTACATCATTTAAAGAGGTTATAAGAAATAAATATGCTGAACTTATTTATTCGGGAGAGTGGTTTACTCCTTTGAGAGAGGCTCTCGCGGCTTTTGTTGATTCTACTCAGCAAACTGTTACAGGCAAGGTAAAACTTAAACTCTATAAAGGAAACATTATTTCCGCCGGAGTTACTTCTCCTTATTCATTGTACAGCTCTGAACTTGCCAGCTTTACTACGGGCGACCTTTACAGCCATAAAGACGCGGAAGGATTTATTAATCTTTTTGGGCTTCCTTTGAAAGTTAGGGCTATGATGAAACAGCAGAGAGGAGATAAGTAATGAAGCTTTGGGGAGGAAGATTTACTCAGTCGACTGATAGTTTTACGGACCATTTTCATTCTTCTATTTCTTTTGACCAGAGAATGTATAAACAAGATATTCTTGGAAGTGTCGCTCACGCGGAGATGCTTGGAAAGCAAGGTATTATTTCTGAAGAGGACGCTAAGCTTATTAGGGATACCTTGCTGGAGATTCTTGATGATATATCTGACGGAAAAATTTATTTTGATGAAAAAGCTGAAGATATTCATATGAATATTGAAACTATTCTTATTGAGAGAATTGGTGATGTTGGAAAAAGGCTTCATACAGGAAGAAGCAGAAACGACCAGGTTGCTCTTGATTTGAGAATGTATCTGAAAGAACAGATTAATGACATAAAGAGTATTATTAAAAAACTTCTTACAACTCTTAACAAAATAGCTAAGGAAAATATTGACACTATTATGCCTGGATATACTCACTTGCAGAACGCTCAGCCTGTTACTCTCGCTCATCATTTTCTCGCTTATGTGGAAATGTTTAAAAGGGATTTTGACAGACTTTTGGACTGCTATAAGAGAACTAATGTTATGCCTTTGGGAGCCGGCGCTTTGGCTGGCACTACTTATCCTTTGAACAGAGAGATTGTGTGTGAGGCTCTTGAATTTGAAAGCATTACTTTGAACAGTATGGACAGTGTGAGCGACAGGGATTTTGTGGCGGAACTTTTGTATTGTCTTTCTATGATTATGCTGCATCTCAGCAGATTTTGTGAGGAAATTATTTTATGGTCTAATCAGCAGTTTGGATTTGTCGAGTTGTCTGACGCTTATAGTACGGGCAGTTCTATTATGCCTCAGAAAAAAAATCCTGATATGGCGGAACTTATAAGAGGCAAAACAGGGCGTGTTTATGGTGACCTTATGGGATTTTTGACTGTTATGAAAGGTATTCCTCTCGCTTATAACAAAGATATGCAGGAAGACAAGGAATGTGTTTTTGACGCTGTTGATACTGTTAAAATGTGTATTCCGGTGTTTACCGCTATGATTGACACTATGGCAATTAACAAGGGCAATATGTACAAGGCGGCTAAAGGAGGATTTATGAACGCTACGGACGCCGCCGACTGGCTTGTTAAACAAGGTGTGCCTTTTAGGGACGCTCACGCTGTTATTGGTCAGATTGTGCTTTACTGTATTGAAAACGGCAAAGCTTTGGAAGATTTGTCTATTGAGGAATTTAAAAATTTTAGTGAAGTATTTAACGAAGACGTATTTAACGCTATTTCGCTTGAAAAGTGCGTGGAGGCGAGAAGGGTTGACGGAGGTCCGTCAAAGTGGTACATTGAAAAGCTTATAGGTTTTAACGAGGAATTTATAAGTTCGTTATAGCGGTTTAAGACCGTTGGACTTAAGAAAGACCTTGGGCTTTCAGCCCAAACCCGACTTCTTGTTCAGTGTTTTTGGCTCCGCCAAAAATCGGCTTGCGCCGACCGCACTTCTTTGCGGCACTACTTTAAAAAGAAAGAAGCAAAGAAATTTTGTGCGAAACGTTGGTTTCGCTGTTTAAAAAATGGCGGCGAAACCGCGGCCGCTATTTTTTATTTAGCAAAGCGAACGCTTTGCGTTATGGGTCAAGGGACTAGTCCCTTGCAGGGTGTGGGACTTAAGTCCCACGGTTTTAGATTTGTGAAGTGAGGTTAATATAGGAGGTATTGGCTTTATGAAAATTTATGATGTGAGTGATGAGAGGTTCTCAAAATATGGAAAAATTGTTAAGGGATATGATGTGAGCGGAATTGTGGACGCTCTTAAAAAACTTCCGGCGCCGGAAGATGTTGTTTATGAACCGTCTGAAAAAAGCCTTGAACAGTTTGGAGATATGTTTGCTGAAAGATTTTTTGGTCAAATGGATATTCAGGTGGGTTTTTGCAACGGGAAAAATTATCTTTTAAACGCTGTTGAGTATCATAGAAGCTCAGAAATTAATATTGCCGCCGCTGACGCTGTTTTGCTTGTTGGTTCTCAGCAGGATATAAAAGAAGATTCTAACGGGGGTTTTACTTATGATACTTCTCTTATAGAGGCTTTTCTTGTTCCGAAAGGTACGGCGGTTGAACTGTACGCTACTACTTTGCACTACGCTCCTTGTTCAGTTGGAGATAATTATTTTAGAATGGCTGTTGTTTTGCCTAAAGGCACTAATTATCCTCTTGAAAAAACTTTTGACAGCGGTGAGGAAAAACTTCTCGCGGCTAAAAATAAATTCCTTATAGCGCATAAAGACGCTGGTATTGACGGGGCTGTTAATGGGCTTTTGGGAGAGAATATTGATGTGAGAAAAAATTGATTTTTTCTCACGGTTTCATAAATTAAAACCGTGGGGCTTTGCCCCACACCCCACAAGCCTTTAAAAA
>CAOJPS010000133.1 GCA_948441255.1 uncultured Eubacteriaceae bacterium
AATTATTTTTAATAGCCTTTGTGCGGTGTTTCCTTAAAACTTTAAAAACATTTAACTCCATTAGACTTCTTTCGAAACTTCATATTTATACCAATATCGACCCAAGAAAATATTTTATAGTTTCGAAAGAAGTCTATTAATCATAATTTTTTTATAAATTTATAATTTTTGTAGCAATTTTTTCTCTGAAAGAAATATCGTGTTCAACAAATACAAGAGTAGGTTTATACTCTAAAATTACGTTTTCAACTTGTATTCTTGAAAATATATCTATAAAATTCAAAGGTTCGTCCCATATATAAAGATTTGCTTTTTCACATAAACTTTTCGCGATAAAAACTTTCTTTTTCTGACCATCGCTGAAATCTTCAATATTTTTGTCAAATTGCTCTCTTGAAAAATCAAGTTTTCTTAAAATTGTTTTAAACAAACTTTCATCTATTTCATTACTTCTGGCAAATTCCGAAAGAGTGCCATATAAAAATTCCGTATTTTGCGGAATATAAGAAAATTTTAAATTCTGACTAATATAAAATTCCCCTGTATAACTTATGTTTTCTCCATAAAATAATTTTAAAACGCTTGATTTTCCGCTGCCATTTTTACCGCATAAAGCAATTCTATCACCGTTTTTAATTTCAAAATTTATATCCTCGCATATTTTCTTGTCATCGTAAAATAAAGATAGATTTTTTACATTCGCTATTCTGTCTTTTTTTAATACAATAGGAGATAAAGAAAGAGATGAATATTCTTCAATATTGTGAAGAAGTTTTGATTTTTGAGCAATAGCTTTTTCTTTTCTTACTTCAATATTTTTTGAGCGTTTCATAACTTTGGCAGCTTTATGCCCTACATAGCCTCTGTCCACTTTCGAGCCGGAATTTACTGAATTATATTTGCCTTTTTCAGCTTTATCAGACCATAAAGAGCTTCGTTTCGCGGATTCAGAAAGTTTGGATATTTCCTTTTTTAATTTTATATTTTCATTTATTTCAAATTTATCTTGTCTTGTTTTATTTTCAAACCAAGAGGAAAAATTTCCCTTTTGTATTTCTATATTTATTTTATTTATTGATAAAATATGGTCTACGCAATTATCCAATAAATTTCTATCGTGAGATACTAAGATAAATCCATTTTTTTTACTTAAATATTCTTGTATTACTAATCTTGCGCTTTCATCTAAATGATTTGTAGGCTCGTCAATAAGTAAAAAGCTATTTGAAATAAGAAATAATGCCGCAAGCAGAACCTTGGTTTTTTCTCCATTTGATAAAGTATAAAATGGACGGTATAAAACGTCCTCTTTAACATCCATTAATGATATTTCACGTATAAATTCCCAATCATCACGGCCAACGCATATTTCATAAAATATATCTATCGTATTTTTTGTTTCATCTTTAATTTCATAAGGAAAATACTCAAATTCAACCGATGAACTTATGCTTCCTTTAAATTCATACTTTCCTAACAATAAATTCAAAAATGTTGTTTTTCCCCTGCCATTTCTTCCAATAAAACCCAACTTCCAATCCGTATCAATTTGAAAACTTGTATTTTCAAAAATATTTTCATAACTTCCATCATATCTAAAAGTTAAATTATTTACATTTATTAAAGACATATTCCACCCCCTTTTTTCGATATTTCAACAGTTTTTGTATAACCATCTTACACCTGTTCCAGGTTAGCAAGCTTTGATGCTTGGTCAGAAGTAATCAAAGCGTCCATAACCTCATCTATATCCCCATCCATAATAGAATCCAGCTTATATAAAGTAAGTCCTATTCTATGGTCAGTAACACGTCCCTGAGGAAAATTATAAGTTCTCATTTTCTCACTTCTGTCACCGCTGCCAACCTGGCTTTTTCTTTCAGCGGAAACTTCTGAGTGCTGTCTTTCAAGTTCAAGGTCATAAAGTTTCGCTCTAAGAACTTTAAGAGCCTTATCCTTATTTTTAAGCTGAGATTTCTCGTCCTGACAGGAAACAACAATTCCCGTTGGAATATGTGTCACACGAACAGCCGAATCTGTTGTATTTACACATTGACCGCCGTTTCCGGAAGCACGGAAAACATCAATTCTAACATCATTCATATCAAGTTCCACGTCAACTTCCTCAACTTCCGGCAAAACAGCCACGGTAACAGCGGAAGTATGAATTCGCCCTTTTGATTCCGTAGCGGGAACACGCTGAACACGATGACCGCCGCTTTCATACTTAAAACGAGAATAAGCGCCTTTTCCATTTATCATAAAAACAATTTCCTTAAATCCCCCGGCATCGCTTTCAGTAGCGCTCATTATTTCTATTTTCCATTTCTGGCGTTCAGCATATCTAGAATACATTCTAAAAAGGTCACCAGCAAAAAGCGCCGCCTCATCGCCTCCCGTCCCTCCTCTTATCTCAACAATAACATTTTTCTCATCATTAGGGTCTTTAGGCAAAAGCAACACTTTCAACTCATTTTTAATTTCCTCAATTTTTTTATTATTTTCACTAAGTTCTTCTTTCGCAAGCTGTCTAAAATCCTCATCAAGGCTATTGTCCTCAAGCATTTCTTTCGCTTCCCCAATAGCCTCCATAGTCTGCTTATATTCCCTATATTTCTCAATAACAGGAGTAATATCACTGTGTTCTTTCATAAGCTTTCTCCACAATTCATTATCGCTTATAATATCAGGGTCATTAATTTTATCCGACAGCTCAATATATCTTTTTTCAAGTTCCTCTAACCTATCGAGCATAGCAAAATCCTCCTTAATCTCTGTACACACAGGAAATAACTCTGTCAAGCCCCGCTAAATCCTGTCCAATCTCTATACTGTCAAAACCCGATTTTCTCAAAAGTTCCAAAACCTCAAAAGCCTGGTCATATCCAATCTCAAAAATAAGCACACCATTTCTGTTCAAAAAATTTTTACACTCCGAGATTATTTTTCTGTAAAAATAAAGTCCGTCGCTTCCTCCGTCAAGAGCGGAAACAGGTTCATAATCTCTTACATCGGGCATAAGACTTTTTATAACGTCAGTTTTTATATATGGGGGATTTGACACTATAATATCAAATTTTGAAACGATATTCTGAAAAACATCACTTTCAACAAAATTAATTCTATCTGAAACATTATTAATTTCAGCGTTTTTTTCCGCCGTTTTTAAAGCCTCTTTGGATATATCCGCCGCTGTGACTTTAACACTTGGACAATAAGCGGCGGCAGAAACAGCAACATCCCCCGAACCTGTTCCAATATCAAGAACAGACTTAAAGTTATTTTCTTTTATAAAATCAATAACTCTCTCAACAAGTATTTCTGTATCTCCTCTTGGAATAAGCGTAGATGAATTTACAACAAATTTCAGTCCCATAAACTCACACTTCCCAATAATATACTGAACAGGCATATGAACACCTCTTTTTTCCAAAAGCTTCAGATAGCATTCTTTTTCTTCTTCCGATAAAACATAATTATCCTTTGTAAAAAGCTGAACCTTAGAGAAATTTAGAACAAACATAAGCAAAATCTCCGAATCTAAGGAATAACTTTCAATTTTTCGTTCTTTAAGAAAAGCTTTTCCAAAAAAAAGCCATTCCCTAACATTTTTAGGCTCCGCAGGCAGATTTATCTTCAGGTTCATCTTCCAAAACTCCATTCAAAGCCGCGATAGCCACCTCAATCATAGAATCGTCAGGTTCTTTTGTCGTAACAAGCTGCAAAGCCAAACCAGGGGCGCTGACAATTTTAACAAGAATATTATCGTTTCTTCCGGCCCATTTAATAATCTCATAAGAAATTCCAGCAATAACAGGAACAAGCAAAATTCTTGAAACAATCCTTATCCATACAGTGTCAATATTTAAAAATAAAAAAACAAACATACTTACAATCATAACCAAAAAAAGGAAGCTTGTTCCGCATCTTTTATGCAAACGTGTATATTTTCTTACATTCTCAACCGTAAGTTCCTCATTATTCTCAAAACAGTTAATTGTTTTATGCTCCGCCCCGTGATACATAAAAACCCGTTTAACATCTTTAAGCTGAGCAGTAAGCATAATATATCCAAGGAAAATAACTATTCTGACAAATCCCTCAACAACGCCAAGAAAGTAAGCTTCAAGGTGCAATACACTATTGCACAAATTGCCTATCCATACAGGCAGCACCATAAAAATAGCAATCGAAAGAATTATAGAAAGAAAAACACTGAAATATATCACATAATTAGCCAGCTTATCTCCAAATTTTCTGTCAAGAAACTGTTCAAAGCGCGAGGGTTCTTTTTCCTCCTCGTCAGAAAAATCTGTCATTCCAGACATATCAGCCGACCTTGATATTATTTTCATACCAAGCACAAGAGAATCAACAAATGAAACAACGCCTCTTATAATAGGAAAACCCCATATTTTACATCTTTCCGAGTAAACCGTCACAGATTTTTTTTCTATGTCAATTTTCTTTTCAGCGTTTCTGACAGCAAGAGCATATACTTTTTTTCCTCTCATCATAACGCCCTCAATAACGGCCTGACCGCCAATACCTTTTCCTCCTTTAGGACAGCATTTTTTGTCCTTATCCATAAAAAAACATCACTCCTTTAACAAATAAAAAATATCAAATTACATTCTTTAAAACTTTTCCTATGCTATCGTGAATAACCAAATTCGCCCTGCTGTCATAAGCGGTTTCCGATTTATTAATTAAAATAAGATTATGCCCCTTATAATAATTAACAAGTCCCGCGGCGGGATAAACAACAAGCGACGTACCCCCAACAATAAGCACGTCCGCTTCGCTTATATATTTGACAGCGGAATTTAAAACATAGCTGTTAAGGCCTTCCTCATAAAGCACCACATCAGGCTTAACCAGCGCTCCGCACTTTTCGCAGTATGGAATTTTCTCCGACTTTAAAACAAAATCCTCATCATAAAAATTATGACACTTTGTACAATAATTTCTGCATACAGAACCGTGAAGCTCAAAAACATTTTTACTTCCGGCAAGCTGATGAAGATTATCAATATTTTGAGTAATAACCGCTTTAAGCTTTCCTCTTTTTTCAAGTTCAGCAAGAACAAAATGAGCATCGTTTGGCTCAGCGTCTTTGTATATAAGATTATTTTTATAATAATCAAAAAACAATTCTGTATTTTTGACAAAAAAGGTGTGACTTAAAAGCTGTTCAGGAGGATATCCATATTTATTAACAGCGTTATAAAGTCCTTTTTCGCTTCTAAAGTCAGGTATATTACTTTCAGTAGAAACTCCCGCCCCTCCGAAAAAAACAATATTATCACTTTCATCAATTATTTTTTTCAGTTCCTCATACGCCATAAAAGTCACCTCTTTTTATACTTTTTAACAAACTTTTCAATTTTCTCCAAAGCAATATTAATATCTTTAATAGAATACGCATAAGAACATCTTATAAATCCCTCTCCGCATTCCCCCAAAGCTGTTCCCGGAACAACAGCCACTTTTTCTTCCCGTAAGAGTTTCTCACAAAATTCTTCAGAAGACATTCCTGTAACAGAAATCGAGGGAAATTGATAAAAAGCGCCTAAAGGTTCAAAGCATTCAAGCCCCATATCTCTAAAGCCTTTCAGCATAATTTTCCTTCTTCTGTCATATTCCCTGCGCATCTTAACCACATTTTCCTCACAGCTTCTCAGAGCCTCAATAGCGGCGTGCTGACCAACCGTAGGAGCGCACATAATAATATACTGATGTATTTTAACCATAGCTGCTATAATATCAGGAGGAGCGGCGGCATACCCAAGCCTCCAGCCTGTCATAGCAAACGCTTTTGAAAATCCATTTAAAACAATTGTCTTATCATACATACCATCAATTTCAGCAATAGAAACGTGTCTGTTTTTACCATAAGTAAGTTCAGCGTAAATCTCATCACTGATGATAACAATATCCCTATCCCTCAAAACCTCAGCGATTTTCTCAAGGTCTTCTCTTTCCATAATAGCGCCTGTAGGATTATTAGGATAAGGAAGTATAATAGCTTTTGTTCTATCTGTTATTTTTTCAAGAATTTCCTCAGGAGTCAGCCTAAAATTATTTTCAACTTTCGTGGTAATAACAACAGGAACACCTCCCGCCATCAAAATACAAGGTTTATAAGAAACATAAGAAGGTTCAGGGAGCAAAACCTCCTCGCCAGGATTCAAAACCGCCCTAAGAGCCAAATCAATGCCCTCGCTTGCCCCAACGGTAACAAGAATTTGTTCTTTATAATCATAATTACAATTAATTTTTCTTTTCAGATATCCAGCAATTTCTTTTCTAAGTTCCAGAAGACCAGCATTTGATGTATAAACTGTTCTGCATTTTTCAAGAGTATAAATTGCCTTTTCTCTAACAGCCCAAGGAGTTTCAAAATCAGGCTCCCCAACGCCGAGAGAAACAGCGCCCTCAATTTCATTAGCTATGTCAAAAAACTTACGAATACCAGAATATGGTATAGACTGAATTTTATCCGCAACAAAAGATTTTTTATCCGTCATGGTGAAACAATCATCCTTTCATCAGTCTTCTTTTCCTCGTCAAGAATAACGCCGTGGTCTTTATATTTTTTAAGTACAAAATGAGTGGCAGTGCTGAGAACAGAGTCAAGTGTAGACAGCTTCGAAGAAACAAAAGAAGAAATTTCCTTAATGTTTCGTCCCTCAAGTATAACCGTAAGGTCATAAGCCCCCGACATAAGATAAACAGCTTTAACCTCATCAAAGTTTTTAATTCTCATAGCTATTTTGTCAAAACCTTGATCCCTTTGCGGCGTAACCTTAACCTCAATCATAGCGGTAACATATTCTCTCTCTGTATTATCCCAATTTATAAGAGTGCTGTAACCACATATAACATTATCTTCCTCAAGCTTTAAAATACACTTTTCAACCTCGTTTAAATCTTTTCCAAGTATATCCGCTATTTGTTGGGCGGAAATTCTGCTGTCATTTTCCAAAAGGTCAAGAATATCCTTTTCCATAAAACAATAATCCCCTTTCCAGAATAAAATATATGTAAAATCTCGGCTTCTCTGCCCGATATTTCACTGACTGTTTATACTTTCATTCAATAAGTTCCGCAAAGATATAGCGGAAACCGCAGGCAGCTTTCGCAAAGCGAAGCTTACCATTTACGTTAAAACCATTTTTATTTTTGAATTATACGGTATTTCCTATAGGAAACACCGCGCAAAGGACATTAAAAATAATTTTTTAAAGTTAAAATTTTTGTTATCGTGTCATTTTTGAAGAAAAATAACACTGCCACTTAAATTTTTTTAAAAAATTATTTTTATTTTTGAATTATACGGTATTTCCTATAGATTATACTCCTTTTTTTCAATTAAGGCAATAGCTCAATCAATATTAAAGGAAAAACAAACACTAAAAATAAACGGCGTTAAATATAAAAAAACTTTGACAAAACAGAAAAAAAAACATAAAATTTATATATATACTATAATTAATTTTAAATTTAATATATAGTGAAAGAACTTGAATAACGGTAAAAAAATATTTTACGTCCGCCTG
>CAOJPS010000134.1 GCA_948441255.1 uncultured Eubacteriaceae bacterium
GAAAAATATCCTCTAAAATCTATTTTATCGAATTATGCGGTATTACCTTAATTATGTTTTGAGCTTATATGTGTGTTTATATTTGTTGATGTTTTTTTCTGATTTTTTCTATTGTATTGCGTTATATATTGCATTATATTTACAGTATTTTGAGCGGGAGGTATTGATTTTTGAGGAAAATTATAGAAAAGCTAAGGGAAACGGGTTTTTTGGAAAAAGAAGAATTTATTTGTTTAATTGAAAACAGAAATAAAGATAGTTTTGAGTATATGTCTTTTTTGGCTAGAGAAGAAAGAAAAAAGGTTTTTGGAAATAAAGTTTATATAAGAGGGCTTATTGAGTTTACCAATTATTGTAAAAACGACTGCTTTTACTGCGGAATAAGAAAGAGCAATACCAATGTGACGAGATATAGACTTACGGAAGAAGATATTATGGAATGCTGTAAGCAGGGATATGAACTTGGTTTTCGTACTTTTGTTTTGCAGGGGGGAGAAGATTTTCATTATAATGACGATTTATTGTGCGGTATTGTTGAAAATATTAAAAAAAGTTATGCTGACTGTGCTTTGACGCTGTCTGTTGGTGAGAGAAGTTACGCAAGTTATAAAAGACTATTTGACTGCGGCGCCGACAGATATTTGTTAAGGCACGAAACAGCAGATGATGAGCATTATAGAAAACTCCATCCGTCTGATTTGTCTTTGGAAAATAGAAAAGAATGCCTTTTTAATCTTAAAGAAATAGGATATCAGGTTGGCTGCGGGTTTATGGTTGGGTCGCCTTATCAGACGGTTGAGAATATAGTTGGTGATTTGTTCTTTATAAAGGAACTTAAGCCTCATATGATTGGAATAGGACCATTTATTTCTCACTGTGATACGTGTTTTGCTGAATTTAAAAATGGAACGGCTGAACTTACTTTATATTTAATTTCAATTTTGCGTCTTATGTTTCCTCGTGTACTTTTGCCGGCAACAACGGCGCTTGGAACTCTTGACCCAAGTGGGAGAGAAAAAGGGATTTTGGCGGGCGCTAATGTTGTTATGCCGAATTTATCACCGGTTTCTGTAAGGAAAAAATATTCATTATATGATAATAAAATATGTACGGGCGATGAGGCGGCAGAATGTGTCAATTCGTTAAAAAAATCAATTGAAAATATAGGATATAGAATTGTTGTGGAAAGGGGAGATTATTGAGTTGGAAAAAACTGTTGATATTGCCGTTTGCCAGCAGGAAATTGTTTTTGAGAACAAATATTGTAATTTGAGTAAAATATTCAAAAATGTATTAAGAGCAAGAAAAGATGGCGCTGATATTATTTTTTTCCCGGAAATGACTTTGACAGGATTTTCAATGAATATTGCGAAAACTTCAGAAAGCGATTTTGATAATATAAATAAAATAAAAAAAATTGCCTCTGAAAATAATATATCTATAGGATTCGGGTGGGTTAAGCCCACGGGGGCTAAGGCTGAAAATCATTACAGCGTTGTTTCAAATGTTGGAGAGATTGTTTTTGATTATGTCAAAATTCACCCTTTTTCTTATGCTAAAGAGGATATGTTTTTTTACAGCGGAGAGAAAGTTTGCTTTTTTAATATAAACGGTGTTGAATTTTCTGCTTTTATTTGTTATGATTTGAGATTTCCGGAGATTTTTCAGATTGCTTCAAAAAACGCCGATGTTATTGTTGTTGCCGCAAACTGGCCTTCTGTGAGAAAAGAGCATTGGGAGTGTCTGCTTAGGGCAAGGGCTGTTGAAAATCAATGCTATATTATTGGCGTAAATTGTTTTGGCTGGCAGGAAGATATTTATTATTCGGGAAATAGCTGTATATTTAACCCTGACGGAAAGAAAGTATGTTCTTTTGAAGAAAAAGAAAGCGTTATGGTTTTTAAACTTTTAAATGATACTGAAAGATATAGAAAAGGTTTTCCTGTTAAAAAAGATAGAAAAATTGATATGTACAAAAAGCTACTATAATGTTTTGGCAATATTGCACAATGAAAAATTTTGATTTTATGATTTTTTCGTTTTGCCGATTTTGCGTGAGAAAAATTTTTTTTATTGAAAATGGCTTTTGTACTTATGAAAATTGGTTCTGAAATTTTTGGTCGAT
This sequence comes from uncultured Eubacteriaceae bacterium, assembly GCA_948441255.1. Classification (GTDB taxonomy): domain Bacteria; phylum Bacillota; class Clostridia; order Lachnospirales; family CAG-274; genus MGBC114079. The sequence continues at coordinate 2,126 of CAOJPS010000134.1, forward strand.
TTTATCTATTTACAAATTATACTATATATAGTAAAATCATATTCATAGATTACTAAATATAGGGTATAACTTTAAATTCTATACTATAGTAATTACACTTAAATTGTAACAAAAAAATATTTTACGAGTGCGTAAGCACTGCTGGGCGGCAAGCGAATTGCAGAGCAATTTGCAGCCCGTGCAAGTAAAATAATTTTTTTGTAACTTTTAAACTGTAATTACTATATGTTTATTTTTGTTGCTGTATTTTATTATGGCTTTGATTATAAACGTAGGAAATAAAAAATTTTGAGCTGCGGGGGAACTTTTATGTATACTTACGAAAAGTATTATAAAGATAATAATAATTTTAGCGGTAAGGAAAAGTATTTTTCAAATGCGGTTATTAAGGAAATTATTAAGCGTGACGGAAGAAAGGTTGCTTTTGATGAGGATAAGATTATTAACGCTATTAAAAAATCTTTTGCCGCTGTAGGGGAACTTGATGACCAAGAATATTGTCATTCTATAGCTGACGAGGTTGTTAAGGATATTATTTATAAAATAAACGATATTCCAACTGTTGAGCAGATTCAGGACTTGGTGGAGGAATCACTTATTAAGAAAAACTGTGCGAAGGCGGCAAAGGCTTATATACTTTATAGAGCTGAAAGAAGCAGAATAAGAGAAATGAATACAGGTCTTATGAAAATTTATGAGGATATTACTTTCAGTGATTCGAAAGACAGCAACATTAAAAGAGAAAACGCTAATGTAAACGGTGATACGGCTATGGGCACTATGCTTAAGTATGGTTCGGAAGGTTCAAAACAGTTTTATAAAATGTTTATTTTGAAACCTGAACACAGCAAGGCTCACAGTGATGGCGATATCCACATTCACGACCTTGATTTCTTGACATTGACTACTACTTGCTGTCAGATTGATTTGATTAAGCTTTTTGACGGGGGATTCTCAACTGGTCACGGCGCTTTAAGAGAGCCTAATGATATAGCCAGCTATTCCGCTCTTGCTTGTATAGCCGTTCAGTCTAATCAAAATGACCAGCACGGAGGACAAAGCATTGTAAATTTGGATTATGCCTTGGCTAAAGGAGTTAGGAAAACATTTGTTAAAAATTATTTCTACAATTTCGCGAGAAATTTTGAGATAATTTTTGATGTTGAAAATTCTGATGAAATGGTACGAGAAATCAAAAATTTGATTTCTGAAAACGGATTTGAGCTTTCAATTTCTGATAATGACGCTTATATTGCTGAAGAACTTAAAATTTATTCTCAAAGAGGCTATGATTGTGATAAGATTAAAAAAATTCAGAAATTCGCTCTTAAAAATTCTTTGAAAAAAACAGACAGAGCTACTTATCAGGCTATGGAAGCGTTTATTCACAATCTTAACACAATGCATTCAAGAGCCGGTGCTCAAACTCCTTTTTCTTCTGTAAATTATGGTATGGATACTTCGGAAGAGGGCAGAATGGTTATTAAAAATATTCTTCTTACTCTTGAAAAAGGACTTGGAAACGGAGAAACCCCTATTTTCCCTATACATATTTTTAGAGTTAAAGAGGGGGTTAATTTTAACAAAGAAGATAAAAATTATGATTTATTCAGGCTTGCCTGCAAGGTTAGCGCTAAAAGGCTTTTTCCAAATTTTTCATTTCAAGACGCTCCTTTTAATCTTAAATATTATAAAGAAGGTCACCCTGAAACGGAAATTGCTTATATGGGCTGCAGAACGAGGGTTATGGGAAATGTTTATGATGAAAGCAAAGAGATTACTTATGGACGCGGAAACCTTAGTTTTACTTCTATAAATCTTCCAAGGATTGCTTTACGCTCGGATGGAAATATTGAATGGTTTTTTAATGAACTTGACAAAAAAATTGATTTGTGTATAGATCAGCTTTTGGACCGATTTAAAATACAATGCGATAAAAAAGTTAAAAATTATCCTTTTCTTATGGGACAAGGAGTTTGGATTGACAGTGAAAAGCTTGGTTTTAATGATTCTGTTGAGGAGGTTTTAAAGCACGGTACTCTTTCTGTTGGATTTATAGGTCTTGCGGAATGCCTTAAAGCACTTACAGGATTTCATCACGGGGAATCAGAAGAAGCTCAAAGGCTTGGACTTAAAATAATTGGACATATGCGAAAAAGAATGGACGATGAGGCGAATAAGAGAAAACTTAATTTTTCTCTGCTTGCTACGCCAGCGGAGGGACTTTCGGGAAGATTTGTGAATATGGATAAAAAAATATTTGGTGAGATTGATGGAATCACTGACAGAGAGTATTATACAAATAGTTTTCATATTCCTGTTTATTATCCTATAAGAGCTTATAAAAAAATTGAACTTGAGGCTCCTTATCACGAACTTACAAACGGCGGACATATAACATATGTTGAACTTGACGGTGATACTACAAAAAATATTGACGCGTTTGAAAAAATTATTCGATATATGAAAGAGTCGGGAATAGGATATGGTTCTATTAATCATCCTGTGGATAGAGATTCTGTATGCGGGTTTAATGGTATAATAGGCGATACTTGTCCTTGCTGCGGAAGAAAAGAAGGGGATGTCCCTTTTGAGAGAATAAGAAGAATTACTGGTTATCTAGTAGGTACTCTTGACAGATTTAACGACGCTAAACGAGCGGAGGTTAAAGACAGAGTTAAGCATAATTAGAGAAGGAAGATTTTATGAGAAAACCGCTTATTGTGATTGCGGGACCTACAGCCTGTGGGAAAACCGTGGTTTCTGTTGAACTTGCCAAAAAAATCGGCGGAGAAATTATTTCCGCTGATTCTATGCAGATTTATAAATATATGGATATTGGGACAGCTAAAATCTTGGAAGAGGAAAAATGCGGAATAAGGCATTATCTTATTGATGAACTTTATCCAGATGATGAATATTCTGTTTCGATTTTTAAAGATATGGCGAAAAAATATTCTGAGGAAATATATGAAAGAGGTAAAATTCCTATTCTTGTGGGCGGGACAGGGTTTTATATTAACGCTTTTGTATATGACACGGATTTTGAGGAAACCGCTGTGGATTATGACTACAGACAAAAACTTTGGAAAATTGCGGAAGAAAAAGGAAAAGATTTTGTCTTTGAAATGTTGAGAGAATGCGACGCTAAATCCTGTGAAATTATCCATCCTAACAATTTAAAAAAAGTTATAAGAGCTATTGAATATTTTAAACAGACAGGCAGACCAATTTCCTCACATAATGAGGTGGAGAGAAAAAAAAATTCGCCTTATAATACCGCTTTTGTAATTCTGAATATGAAAAGAGAACTTTTGTATGACAGAATAAATAAAAGAATAGATATTATGATTGAAAAGGGATTGGTTGGGGAAGTTTTGGGACTTCTTGAAAAATATGATTCGAGTCTTGTTTCTATGCAAGGGCTTGGATATAAGGAAATCGCGGAGTATTTAAATGGTGGAATGTCTTTGGACGAGGCTATATATATTTTAAAAAGAGATACAAGGCATTTTGCTAAAAGACAGCTTACTTGGTTTAAACATCAATCTAAAAACGCTGAATGGTTTGATGTTACTGATGGTAACGTTTTAAGAGCGGCAGAAGAAATTTATAATTTTTGCAGGGAGTATTTAAAATGAAATATCTGACAGATTATATTATAGAGAATTTTAATGTTGATAGGGTGGTTGCCGAATTTTGTCAAAACGTGGAAAATGAACTTGAGTCTGTTTTTTCGGAAATTGAAAAAACCGCTGAAATTAATCAGTATAAGGTTTTGAGGGCTATGCAGAAAAACAAATTGAGTGATATTCATTTTGCCGCTACTACAGGATATGGCTATAATGATTTGGGCAGAGATGTTCTTGAGAATATTTATGCTGATGTTTTTAACGCGGAAGCGGCTCTTGTACGTCCTCAGATTATTTCTGGAACCCACGCTTTGACTGTTGCCTTGTTTGGAAATTTAAAATATGGTGACGAACTTTTGTCGCCTGTCGGAAAACCTTATGATACCCTTGAGGGTGTTATAGGACACGCAAGAGAGGTAAAGGGGTCACTTAAAGAATATGGTATTTCATACAGACAGGTTGAATTGCTTTCGGATGGAACTATAGATTATGATTCTATTTCTAATGCTATTAATTCAAAAACAAAGCTTGTTACAATTCAGCGCTCAAAGGGATATTGCTTCAGGCCAAGCCTAACGGTTGAGGAAATTAAAAGGCTTATTGATTTTATAAAAAATATTCGCTCTGATGTTATATGTATGGTAGATAATTGCTATGGAGAGTTTGTTGATGTTATTGAGCCTAGTGATGTTGGCGCTGATTTGGTGGTTGGTTCTCTTATTAAAAATCCTGGCGGAGGGCTTGCGCCTGTTGGCGGTTATATAGTTGGAAAAAGTGAGTTTGTTGAAAATGCCGCTTATCGTCTTACTTCTCCAGGGCTTGGCAGAGAAGTGGGGCCTACTCTTGGGGTTACGGCTTCATTGATTCAAGGGCTTTTTTTATCGCCGAATGTTGTGTGCGCAAGTCTTAAGGGCGCTGTTTTTGCCTCAAAGATTTTTGGCAGTTTAGGTTATAATGTTATGCCTGGGTTTGATGAAAAAAGAGCTGATATTGTGCAGGCTATACAGATGAATAATGAAAGCGAGCTTATTAAATTTTGCGAGGGTATACAAAAGGGAGCGCCTGTTGACAGCTATGTTGTTCCGGAGCCTTGGGATATGCCTGGATATGATTGTCCTGTTATTATGGCAGCCGGCGCTTTTGTTCAGGGGTCTTCAATTGAGCTTAGCGCTGACGCGCCTATAAAAGAACCCTATATTGTCTATATGCAGGGTGGCCTTACTTGGTATCACGCTAAAATAGGTATAATTATTGCTTTGGATAAAATGTATAAGTCAGGATTATTGAAATTATAAAATAGACCTGTTCAAAAAACTAAGTGATGATTGATTGACAAAAATCTTTTTAATGATTTAAGAAGTTATGTCGATTGTTATTGCGTATAGATTTTTGAACAGGTCTAATATTTAGGAAACTCGTTATTGGATTAAGATTTTTTGATTTAGTGGTGTTTCCATAAATACGGTCGTTTCATAAATTAACGTGAGTTCGATGAAAATTTATGATTAATGGAACCTTTTTTATCGCAAAAAGGTTCCAAACCTCCAAAAATGCTCTCTGCGCATTAAAAACCTTGAGGTTTCACCTCAAACTCCACAAACTTTTTGAAAAAAGTTTGACAAAAACTTTTGCGCAAAACTACGTTTTGCTGAGTTTCACTGTAATTTTTCGTCGAACTCACGTTAAATTAAAATCGTGGGGCTTTGCCCCATATGCACTAACTTAAGAAAAACCTTGGGCTTTCAGCCCAAACCCGACT
>CAOJPS010000135.1 GCA_948441255.1 uncultured Eubacteriaceae bacterium
AAAACAGAAGTAGAATCTGTCAATGAAACAGAAGATGTGACAGCAACTGTTGGAAGTACAGTATCAGGTAAGCCGGAATCGGATACCGAGTTACTTGTGTTGTTTGTACTTATGCTGTTTGTACTTACTGAACCGCTGCCAGAATTAATATTCGTTCCCACACCATATGAAGCTTTATCGTTGTTATGATAAAGACTTGTTTGATTTGTAGGAATTTCCCCCGAAAAAATACCGTAAGACGGCGGAAAATACGAAGCGTCTTTGTTACGTCTTATATTTGTCGTTTCCTGATTTACCGGAACAATTTCATCACTGCTTGTGGATTTCCCAAAAATTGATTTTGTGTCTGCTCCGCTTGCAAACTGATAATTATTAGCCGCATACAAAGGTACAGTGTTTATAAAACTTGAAGCAAGCAAACACATAACTAAAAACTTTTTCATTTTTTTGATTCCCCTTTCATTCTTCATCTTCCGATGTTTGAGGGTATTCATCATCAATAACTGATTTGTAGTAATTACACTTTAAAGGTTACAAAAAAATTATTTTACTTGCACGGGCTGCGAATTGTGTCACCTCTAATTAGTTGGAACAATTATACATTACAGCAAAAGCGGCGTAAGTCAAAAAATAATTTATGGAATATTATAAGATTATCACGGACAGAGCGGGTCAGTTTTCGACCCGCTCAACTTCCGGAATAGGTTTAAGATTAAAATGAATTTCAATAGATATGTGTTTTGTTTTATCATCGTATGTTTTTTCGTGTACGATGATTTCTTTAATCAGCCTGTTTAATATGACAGCGTCAAGTTCAGATATATCAGCGTATTTCTGAATTATACTTTTCCATTTTTCTATGTCGTGTACAAGCTGTTTTTTATCTGACAGAAGTTTATTGTTTTTATCAATTTTAACTTTTAACTCTTCCTGCTCTTTCTGTGTCTTTCCTAATATAAGATTAAAATTTTGGTCGTTTATGCGTCCCTCAGCCATATCCTCATACAGCTTTACTATCATTTTTTCAAGTACCTTAACACGTTCTTTATCTTTTGATAATGATTTTTCAAGGCTTTCTCTGCCTGTTTTTTGTCCTGACTCACATATAGCGGAAAGTTTTCCGGCGGTGTTTTCTTTGTCATATAAAGCCGCTTTGGCGCATTCCCGTATTTTATTCAAAACAAGAAAATACAGAGTATCAAAATCAATTCTGTGCTGTGTACAATGTTTTTTACCAAAAGAGTTATAAGTCTTGCAGGTATAAATCTTTTTCGGATTTTTATCGTGAGTGGTACGAATAACAAGCGATTTTCCGCACTCTCCGCACTTTATAAGTCCGGCAAACAAACTAATCTCACCGTTTTGCTTTGGACGCTGGCGTGATTTTAGTTTTTCTTGCAGAATATTAAAACTGTTTCTGTCAATAATAGGTTCGTGACACCCCTCAACCACAATCCACTCGTTAGGTTTTTTATCACCTATAACACCGATTTTAAAGTTGTAGTATACTTTCTGAGAAGCTATCGCACCGATGTAAACTGGATTCATCAGTATTTCCTTAATTACCGAAAAATCCCACATAAAACTTCCGTTTTCGGGGTCTTTCTTTTCCCACTTGGTATAGACTTTACGCAAGCCACGTTTACGGTTCCACCAAGCCGGAGAAGGGATTTTTTTCTCCTCAAGCCTGCGGCGGATATAATTCGGACCGTGACCCTCTAAAGCGTAATCAAAAATCTGTTTAATAATCGGAGATGTTTCCTCGTCTATAATTAAATGATTTTTATTATCAGGGTCTTTTTTATACCCAAAGGGAGCAACGGAACCCGTAAACTGACCTTTCTGAGCCTTTAAGAGATATGAGGAATGTACTTTTTTTGAAATATCTTTGCTGTAAAGTTCATTTAGTATATTTTTGAACGGTGCAATATCGTTGTTATCAAGCAAAGTATCAATTCCGTCATTCATAGCGATATAGCGAACACCATTTCTTGGAAAGAAATCCTCGGTAAGATAACCTGTTTGCAAGTAGTTACGTCCCAAACGGCTTAAATCTTTTGTAATAACAAGATTAACCTGACGCTGTTCAACCGCTTTAAGCATACGCTTTAAATTTGGACGCTCCATATTCAAACCTGTGTAACCGTCATCCTGATATACAGATACAACTTCCCAGCCCTGCTTTCTGCAATACTTTTCAAGCATATCACGCTGATTCGCTATACTGGCGCTCTCACCTTTTAAATCATCATCTTTTGACAATCTGCAATATATCGCAGCCCTATAATTATCAGCAAATGTTTTCTTCGCTGTTTCATAATCAAATTTGTTCATCATAGCCTTTACCCGCACAATCCAGACGGTTTTGGCTCTTTTGAACCTTTGACATTATTATACTCCATACACTCTTTTTTGACAAGATACTCATTTGAGTTTTTCTCATATTTCCTCGCTATTAAATCTATAAATACATCGGAAGCGTCAAGCTCTCCGTCATATACAGCCGTTACTTTAATTTCTGTTTTATTTTTTGCCATAGGCATACCTCCATAAAATTTTTTTATAAATCTATATAATTTTTCTTATTTTTTGTTTGATATTTTTCAGTTTGATTTTTCTTAATCTGTTCTTTATTTTCTTTTAACTGTTGAAGTACAGATGTTTTCTTTTCTGTTTTTTCTTCAAGAACCTTATTTACACAAAAACGTATATCACGCAGTTTTTTTACTTCTGTCTGAACCTCTGTAAGCGCTTCTGTTTCTTTTTCAAGTTCTCTTTCAATCTGTTTGCGCTCTTTTATAAGTTCCTGACGGTTACAAGTTTTTTTGTCAGGATATTTTTTAAAATAAGCGAAAGCACTTTTAAAATCGTTTAATTCTTCTTTGCGTGTTTCAGCAAATTTTTGTTTTCTGCCTTTCCAGTGAATATTATTGTATTCTGCATAAACAGATTTGTACTTTTCATAATTACTGATGTGTCGGAAAAAGACATTAATATTCTTTATTTTGTTTTCTTTTAACTTCATACTTTGCCGAATAGAATCAGCTTTGCTGTTTACATTTTCAAGGTGTTTATCAAGGCTTTCCAAAGTAAAAATTTTTGTTTCCTGTAAATAAGCTGTTATATTGGCAATTTTCTTTAAGTCAACAGTATTTCCTTTTGTTTTGCCGTAATAAGACCAGTCGTTTCGTTCTTCTTTACGAACAGATAAATACTTCATTAATAGCTGTGGTAAAGTTTCTTCTTTTTGTTCATTCGCTGTAATAGCTTGTTTTTTCTCTTTTAAATCCGCAATCCAGCCTTTTAAGTGCCTTATTGTCTGACGAATAGACTGCATTAAGCTGTTAGCGGCTTTAATATCACGGTTAAGATTTCCGATATTGGTTTTTATTCCTCTTTTCTCCATTTGACAAACCGCCGAACCCATATGAACAGTAGGAATTTGTTCCTTACCCTGCCGTACATAAGAACGCAAGTCAAGCCGTTCAGAACGGTTATTAGCTTCTAAATATTTATTAGCGGTATCAGCCCAGCCCTGCCGCCATATTTCAGCGTATTTTTGTTCGTTCCAGTCCACGGTATTTTCTTTGTGACTTTTATAACTGCCTGAGGGAAGTCTGATACGATTTCCGTTTTCGTCAAGATCATAAATTTTTCGAGATTTAGGAAGCCACTTTCCATTTTCATCAAAAGCTCTCATAGTCAAGAGTATATGAGCGTGAGGATTTCCGTCACCCTTGTCGTGAACGGCAAAATCACAGCACATTCCTTTTGAAACAAAAAAGTTTTGACAATAATCTCTTATCAAATCTGCGTACTGCTCTTTTGGAATTTCTCTTGGAATGGCAAGTACAATTCTTCTTGCAAGTTGCGAGTTCCATTGTTTTTCTACCGCTTCGGCAGAGTTCCATAAAATCTTACGGTCTTTATATTCCAGTGGAGCATTGGCAGGCAGTAAAACTTCTTTATAAACAATTTCGCTTTTATGTGAATAGTATTTTTGTTTTTGGTCATATTCAGAAAATAATCTCTCACCACTTTGATAAGCGGCAGAAGCGACCGCTGACTGGTGGTTGCTTCTCTTAACTATTTTTATGTCGTAGTGCGGACACGACAAATAAACTTTCCTCCTTTTCATCTGATTTTGAACATAAAAATAGCAGGAACCTATTTTTTAGATTTCCTGCTATGTATGGTTTAGGTAGTTAATTTTTAATCCTAAAAATTAACTTGATAAACTGGGGTTTCTCTATTCTATCGTTTATACCCAGACATACTGGTTATTGGAATAGTTAAACGGTAGATAATTTTATCGACTGACTAAGGTAATAAAAATTATTACGCATAAACTTTTTAAATGTCCAGCCTGCTGATGTAAACACTTTATAACAACTAACCCATGTGACAATGGATGTAATTTGCATAAAAAGAATTCGGATAAATTTAATATAAAATTTATTCTTAAAATGTGAAAGCGTATATGATTGGAACATAATGTGAGGTATCTCATCATGAAGCATTTGTCTGCATATAGCTTTTAATGCGTGGGATTTAGTGGCATTCATCAGAGCGTCATAATATGATAACGCTATAATTTCGGCTGTCACCAGCACTATGACTTCGCAACGAAGTCCAGCAAGCTTTCTTAGTTTTCTAAATATATTATCCAAAACTACATTTTCCTTTACACAGACATTATAATGTTCCATATATGACTTCAAGTATCCAGAATGTGCATTTTCTTCTTTTATAAACCACCTAATACAATACTTGTAATCGTTGTCATGTATTTTCTTAGCAAAAATATCTGCCACCTTTTTTAAGTGTTTTCCGTCAGAGTATTCTCCTTGTTCAAATTTGCATATAGATGAGAATATTAGTTTCTTTTCTTTATCCGTTAATGTATCATTTTGAAATGGAATAGCTAAACGATGAGTGTTGTTTTTCTCAAAATATTTCTTCCAATCTTCATATGAAAAATGGTTCATATTCGACTTCATAAAATTAATCATAAAAACTCCTCTTAGTAAATTTCAATAAACTCTGACTCGTCTATAATTTTATTGTATAATTAGTATTCAATTTTTAAAATATTTTATATCCATTGAATAAATGCTGTCTTATCATTACTGTTATATCCAGCCTGTCTATAAAAATTTAATGTACTTTCTTTTTTGGAACCGGTAAGCAGCATTAACTTGTAACAATTTTCTTTTAACGCAATCTCTTTAGCATAATTTAAACATTGGGTAGCGAATCCTTTTTTACGATATTTTTTATCTGTTATGACATTTTCAATAAGAGCGTATGGCTGTTGATTATGTGTAAGATTTAAAATTATAACACAAACACATGAAGATATAATATTCCCGTATTTTTCTGCTATAATTATATGGTGGTCTTTATCATTTATAATTCTATTCCATAAATCCAATATATCAGAAGTTCTTTTCGGTATTGAATTATTATGTAGCTGTGTATATAATTTCATTAATCCATCAAAATCATCTTTTGTTGCTTCCCGTACCATAATAACCTCCAAAAGTTCTGATTTTTTATAAACTTTATTTTATATTTTTTATTATACAATAATATTCTTAATTTTGAAATACATTCTCATAAAATTCTTTAAACAAAAATAATTAAAAAAATAAGTATTAGTTAAAATAAGCTTTGTAAAAAGGGTAGTTGGCGTAAGCCAACGCAGGGAAAGAGAAGCGTTCCATGTAATAAATTTTCGTAATTTTAAAATTATGAAAATTTATTGGCTTTCCGCAGGAAGCCCTCGGCAGAGCGCAACGCACCACGAAGTGGTGTATAGTTGCGCCCTTGCTTTGCAGGGACTTTTTATTGTTTTTTAATAATGGACTTTTTATTGAATTAATTAGTTTCTGCCGATTTATATTCTGTAAAAATTTCAACCGCAAGCATAAGACCTAATCTTAACCCATAAGAAAAATTTTCGTATGTGTCCATACTGTTAGCTTCATGTATAAGTTCTTCTAATTTTGTGAAATTTTTTATATCTTCAGATGACATTTTATCTATAAAATATTTTCGTATTTCACTTATCTTTTCGTTAATCTTTTGGTAGTCCTTATGTCTTGAAACAATTTCTTCAAAAGGGTAAATTTTACCATTATACAAATCATTTATAACACTCATATCAATTTTACTCCTAATAAATACTTTCTATTTTTTTATCAGATACTTGCAAGATAAAGCCGCACATTGTATAATATTTATGCGGCTCTTTTTTAATAATGGAGCTTGTATAGGAAAGCGGCGTAAATACGTTTGCCAACAGCGCCGCTTTCATCTATTTTTCCGCATTAAGAGCTTTAATGCCATCACGCAATCCTTGTGGTCTGGACACACCTTTCTGTTTACAATACGCATCAAGAGCACTTAATTCTTCCTCAGTAAGCCGAACGTCTACCCTCATTGTTTTAGGATTGTCAGCAGCTGGTCGCCCTCTATGCTTCTCCGGCATATTTCCCTCCTTTCCTTGCCAACAATTATAGTATAATTCATTACCGCCAATAAATCAAGATTTTTTTACCGCCACTAATTAATAATTATTATCGTTCTTGTTTTTTAATTTTTTCTCTGAATATTGATAAATAATTTTTAATTCATTTTTAGTAAATTTCATTCAATATATTCCTCCGGCTTTCTTTGATTTTTCAAAGATATTTTATCAAATATCTGACTTACATTACTTGAATTAAAAAGGGTCTTTAAAATAAAATTAACCTGTTCATCTGTCAAAATTTCCGGTTGCGGCAGATAGCTTTCAAGCATAGCTCCTCTTGTGCAAAGCCGATGTGTTCTTTCTTTTCGGTTAAGTGTTTTTAATTGGTGCTGTAATATTTTTTCTTCCTGCTCCGCACGTCTAAGACGGTTTTCAGTGTCTTCAATATCCTTGTTAATTTTTTCAAGTTTTCCTTTTTGATTCATAATTAATTCTCCTCTTTTGGAACAAGTACATAAATTCTGTTTGGTTTTCCAAATTCCTGACGTATTCTCATAACCAATCCCGCTTTTTCTAACTCGTTTAAATAGCGTCCAACAGTCATAATACATTTTGAAATATCAGCCGCAAGTTCTGAAAGCGGAAAATAAACAAATAATGTTCCGTTTTCATCTTTTATTCCGGTTTTTAATACAGTGTCAAGTATCAGACAATACATAATTTTTGCTGTATTACTGATTGAAAGCGGCAATAATGCTTTTGGAAAAAGCATACAAGACAGCATAGGCATATCAGATGTTATAAACTCACAATCCATTTAACTCAATTCCTCCCTTAATTTTTATTTTTTTAATAAATATTTATAATAATCAATATTGTTTTATTATCAATTTTGCCGTTCTATCCTCACTGTTCTGACAGGCAACCCTGATCGGCGCTGTGTCATCCTTTTCAGGCGCTCGCTCATATTTCAGAGGTCGCGGCGGTTTGTTCAGTTTGGACGGTCATTCAATTTAAACAGCTCATTTAA
>CAOJPS010000136.1 GCA_948441255.1 uncultured Eubacteriaceae bacterium
TTCACAATTCGCTTACCGACTTTTGCCGCGGGCGGACGTAAAATATTTTTTTACCATTATTCAAATTCTTTCACTATATATAAAAAACGTCGATTTACAGCAATTCTGGTATAGAAAGAAAAAATAGTTTTTATTTTCTCCTTCTATTCTGGAATTTCTGTAAGGAAATACCACACAATTGTAATTTTACAGATTTGGTAAATGTTTTTTATAAAAAATTTTGCTGGTGTTAAACCGATGTTTTATAGTCGAATGATGAGGAATGTTTATGGAGCATAATAATTTTTTTGGGGTTTTATATAAAAATTTACTAGAAAATGAGTTTTTATTAATTGACAAATTTTTTGATAAATCGAAAATAGATGATAAAAGTGAATATGTTGGACTTTATAAATATGTCGGAAATTTTGTTTATTTTGTTGTATTGATTAATGAAAGTGTTTGTGATGATTATAAATATCGATGGGAAGTATTGAAACAGCAAGTGAAATCTATCGCATTAATTATGAATGTTAGTAATGTGATTTTTTTAAGTATTATTATTACAAAAAACGCTGATAATGATATTTGTGATTTTGCCGAAACCTTTTATTATGATAGAGAAACTTCTTATAATGATTTGTGCTGGATTGCTGATTATAGCGGCAATAAAATTATTTCTGGAAAATATCAGCCGAATAAAATTTTGAATATACATAAAATTATATGTAATTCTTTTGAGGAAAAGTCGGAAATTAAAGAAGTTAATTTTTATGAGGTTTATGAAAATATTAAATCGGAAAAAAACAAACTGCTTAAATCAGATTCGGCAGGCGTTACTTTTTTAATTATGATAGTTAATTTTATTATTTTCGCTCTTATGGAACTTAACGGGGGGTCTGAAAATACAGAGAATTTAATAAGGTTTGGAGCTGTTTCAGCGGAATTGGTTTTTGAAAACAAAGAGTTTTACAGAATGTTTACGGATATGTTTGTGCATATAGGTTTCGCTCATATTGCCTCTAATAGCTTATCCCTTTATATATTGGGGACAAGATGTGAAAAGTATTTTGGCGGTGTTTTATTTTTTATTATATATATTCTCTCTGGTGTGGGGGCATCAATGGGAAGTATTCTTTTTACCGGCGGACTTTCGGCAGGGGCGTCAGGCGCTATTTTTGGAATAATGGGAGCGATGCTTACATATAGCGTTATAAACAAAAAATCTATGGGGGATTTTTCAGCCTATTTTATGGTTATATTTTCTTTAGTAAACATTGGAGCGGGCTTTATTATGGACGGTGTTGACAACGCTGGTCATATTGGAGGTTTTATTATGGGAATTTTATTGTCATTTATAGTAATTACACTTAAATTGTGACAAAAAAATATTTTACGAGTGCGCAAGCACTGCCGGGCGGTAAGCGAATTGCAGAGCAATTTGCAGCCCGTGCAAGTAAAATGATTTTTTTGTAACCTTTAAAGTGTAATTACTATATTTATGGCACTGTTTATAAAATACGGAAACATTAGACTTTTTTTGAAATTTTGCAACCGTGTGGTTTTGAAAAAAGTCTATTAAAAAATATTTTTTTGACCATATATATTTATTTGATTTTCGGTAAAACTATTTTGAGAAAGTAAAATTTTATGGGAGGCTTTTTATGGAAGGAAAATATTTTTGCTCTGTTATTAAAGAATTTGAAAATGAGGAATTTTCAGATGAAATTGATTATATTGATGATTTTTTGGGATTTTCATCAAAGAGATTTAGGTTTATGGATATGAAAGCCGCAAATGAGGACTGTGTTAATAAGTTTTTATTTATGTGGCTTCCGAAAAAGGTGACTGACAGTGAAAGCGGTATTATTGAAAAATATGTTGATGCTGTAAATATGTTTTCAAAGTATCTGATGGAAAAGTATAATGTTGACATAGGCGAGAAAAGTGAAGAAGATGTTTTGGAGATAAAAAGAGTATGCAAAATAAACAGTGACTTTAAAAAATTTTTATGCAATCCTGTTATTTCATATTCTCCTTTGATTATTGACTTTAATATTTATAAAAAAAGAAAAAGTAAATTTACCAAACCTTCTCCTTTTAATATGAGCGATAAGGGATATTTTACTGTTGAGGAAATTTTTTCAGGCGATTATCTTCTTTTGAAAAAAATGTATACAGGAAGATTTCTTAAAGCGTCTGTTGACAAAAATATTTTAAAAAAGGTTAAGAAGAAGGATATTTTATATGCTAGTATAAGGCAAAATCCTTTTCTTTCCTGGGAATTTGTTGAGGTTTATAAATATTATTCTGGAAATGTGATTAATTATATAAAGAAAGAGGGTTACAAATGATTTTTGATATTTACAAGGAAATGGAAGAAAAAGCTTCAGAAGTCTTTCCTGAAAGAAAAATTGTGTTTGGCGATGGCAAAATAAACGCGGATATTTTACTTGTTGGCGAAGCGCCGGGAGGCGAAGAAGAAAAGCAAGGAAAACCTTTTGTTGGAAGCGCCGGGAAAAATCTTAATAGGTTTCTTGAACTTATTGAACTTGAAAGGGATAAAATTTATATTACAAATGTTGTTAAACTTCGTCCTTTCAAATTGAGTCCGAAAACAAATAAGCCTGTCAATCGTGCTCCAAATAAAGATGAAATTGATTTTTTTAAAGATTATTTATATCGTGAAATTGAAGCCGTAAATCCCGGAATTATTGTTACTTTGGGAAATACGGCTTTGAGGGCTGTTTTCAGAGATATTAACGCTTCTATAGGAGATTATCACGGTAAAATTTGCGAGGTGTTTGGGGTTAAGGTGTTTCCGCTTTATCACCCTGCCTCTATTATTTATAATAGAGAACTGGAAAAGATTTATTTGGATGATTTAAAAGTTCTTAAAAGTATTTTACATAATTATATAGTGAAAGAACTTAAAAAGAAGTAAAAAAATTTTTTTTACCGTTATTCAAGTTCTTTCACTATAGTTAAGCGGTCAAAATGCTTTTTGAGTTTATATATTGCCGTTTTTGAAAGCTGTTATCATTTCGTTTGTTAAGCTGACATCATCAGGTTCAACAGGAATTTCTTCTCTCTCAAACCATTGTGCCATTGAAAGCTCGTTTTTATCGAGGGTTATTTGTTCAGCGCCGTCAAGTTCGGCAAAAAAACCAAAAAGCAGTGTATCTGTAAATGACCAGGGCTGACTTTTGTAATAGGTTATATTTTTAACTTTTAGCCCGACTTCCTCCATAACTTCACGTGATACGGTTTCTTCAATAGTTTCTCCTATTTCGGCAAAACCAGCGATTAAAGCGAATTTTTTATATTCGCGTCCGGCATATTTTGAGAGAAGAAGTTTATTTTTGTAATGTATCCCTACGATTACGGCAGGAGATATTTTGGGATATTCCGCGATTTTACAATTTGGACAAAATAGCATTCTTTCCGACTTTGAGTGGGTTAATTTTTCTCCGCAGCTGCCGCAGTAAATTCGATTTTTATACCAGTTATACAACTGAACAGCTGTTACTGCCGCAAATACAAGGTGTTTTGGATTGGAGTGGCGAAGTTTTTCAATATATACGAAGTTGTATTCTTTTAATATTGAGTCGCTATAATTTCTTAATATGTAATAACCAGTTTTATTTATAGAAAAAAGATAAATATATTCAGAAAGAAATTTTTTGTCGAAGTCTGACGCTTTTGGAAAATTTATTGTATTGTTATTATTTTTTATTAAAATTTCTTTGTTTCGGCAGATTATTATGTTGCTGTCTGGTAAAGGCGGTGTTGGCGTATATTCATTAGCGAAATGGTTTGGATATATGTCTTGTATCATTTTTTTACCTCCGAAATAATATAATATATAGTCAATTAACTTGATTTTTAGTATTATATTTATTATAATATTAAAAAGACAAGTTGGCAAATTTTTTATTTTGGAGGTTTTTATGAAAGTATTATTATTAAACGGAAGTCCTCATAATAATGGTTGTACATATACAGCTTTGTGTGAGGTTGAAAAAGTTTTAAAGGAAAAAGGCGTTGAAACAGAGATTTTTCAGATTGGTACAGACGCTATAGCTGGTTGTATCGCCTGCGGAGCCTGTTTAAAAAACGGAAAATGTTTTAGAGATGACAAAGTAAATGAGTTTATTGAAAAAAGTAAATCCGCTGATGGATTTGTCTTTGGGGCGCCCGTTTATTATGCTAGTGCTTCGGGACAAATTTCCGCGTTTCTTGACAGAGTGTTTTATGGAAGAAGTTCTATATTTGCGGGGAAACCGGGCGCGGCTGTTGTTAGCTGCCGCAGGGGAGGAGCTTCCGCCGCTTTTGACCAGCTTAACAAGTATTTTACTATTTCTAAAATGCCAGTTGTTTCTTCTCAATATTGGAATCAAGTTCATGGAAACACTGTGGAGGAAGTAGTTCAAGACCTTGAGGGTATGCAGACTATGAGAACATTAGGAGAATTTATGGCGTGGCTTTTGAAATGTATTGAAGCTGGGAAAAAAGCTGGTATTGAAGTTCCAGAGGGAGAACCGGCTATTAAAACAAATTTTATACGATAAAATTTTCAGTATATTGAAAATAGTTTATTTGAAAAAATTTGCTTTAATATTTGACTTGCTTCTTTTTATGTGATAAGATGTTTGTGAGTAAGTTGAGTGGTCGCGTGTTTTTAACATGAGGAAAGTCCGAGCTCCGCAGGGCAAGAGTGCCGGGTAATACCCGGTGAAGGCGACTTCAAGGATAGTGCAACAGAAATAAACCGCTTATTTTTAAGCAAGGGTGGAAAGGTAAGGTAAGAGCTTACCGCGGCTTTGGCGACAAGGACGGCTATGTAAACCCCACTCGGAGCAAGACCAAATTGAAACATAAGGGGCTGCCCGTTCCGTTTCAGGGTAAGGTCGCATGATATTACAGGCAACTGTAAAACAAGATAGATGACCATTCACGACAGAACTCGGCTTATAGACTTGCTCACAAATGCGTAAACAAAATACCGCTTGTTATTGACAAGCGGTATTTTTGCGTTATATATTCAAAAAATTTAGAGATTAATTTGCTATAGTATTCATTACCAATGCAAATAAAAACAGAGAAAATAAAAATTATAGTTGTATTATTTATATAAACTATGATATAATAAATTATTAATTCTAGTTTTTGTTGTAATTTTGATGATATTTTAAAATTTATACTTTGAAAGTTTGATAAAAAATGATAAAATATAATTATAATATTATACTAATTCGTAAAATTTTTAGCAGGAAACAGTAAAATTAGTTTTTAGTATATCAGACTCTATATTAAAAATTGTCTGTTTATTTTTATTGTTTCGCTATGGTTTATAATTTATTTAATGCACACACAAATTTATAATGAAGGATTCAGAGGTGTATTGTTATGAAAAGAAGCCGAATTCGTTCTGACAAACTCAGGGAAGGTATGATTGCAGCTACTGATGTTATTTCTATTGTTGGTAATACGATTGTTCCTAAGGGAACGGTTTTGGATATTAATAGCATAGATAAAATACGTAAATCGGGAATTACCGCTATCATCATTGAAAGTGAAGATGATGGGCAAACTGTAAAGAGGCATAATTTTACAAGTACAGGTGAAGTTAAAAAAAGTCCTGAATTTAAAAAATTCAGAGAAAATTTTGAGATAAGCAAAGACGAAGCCAAGCGTTCTCTTGATAAGATTGTAAGAACAGACGCGGAGGTTAGTGTTGATAAATTAATTGCTGAAGTGGATACGGTTATGTCCAGTGCTTTTACAGGTATGGAAGTTTTTGAGATGCTTAATTGTATGAAAGATGAAATGGACGATGTTTATCAGCATTCACTTAATGTTTCTCTTATGAGCGCTGTTATAGCTAAATGGAGCAGAATGCCAAAACACGAGATTGACAATGTTATCGCTGCCGCACTCTTGCACGATGTTGGAAAGCTAAAAGTTCCTTTTGAGGTATTAAACAATCCAAAACCTTCTGGAGAAGAAAGAAAATTTTTAAGAAAACACGCTATTTATGGATATAATATATTAAAAAGCAAAGTTGATGAACAAATAGCTCAGGTTGCTTTAAGTCATCACGAGAGGTATGATGGAAGTGGATATCCTATGGCTCAAAGGGGACTTGAAATTCCCAAAATGTCAAGAATTGTGGCTATTGCCGATATTTTTGATGAATTAACGGGAAAAAGAGCTAATAACAGAATGGCGGCGTGTCCTTTTGAGGCTATACGGCTTTTTGAGAGAGATGGATTTCAAAAATTTGACACAGAATATTTACTTTCATTTTTATCCGGGATTGCGGATACATATGTTGGATATAATGTAAAGCTCTCTAACGGAAAAGAAGGGACTATTGTATTTGCCAACAAAACAAGACCTTCAAGACCTATGGTTAAAGTTGAAAACAGATATATTGATTTGGGAAAAGAACCAGAATTACAAATTGTAAAAGTTTTGTAGAAGATATTTTTATATAAATATAGTTTGATATATTAATAATTAATATTTTTTTAAAAACAAAATACAAAAAAATAAGCGGAAATAATGTCGTTTTAAAGTTTAATGATATTATTTCCGCTTATTTTTTTGTCTAATTTTTAAGTTATATGGTTAAGGCAGTAATGCTAAAATTGTTTTTATTTCCTTTTGTGCGGTGTTTTCCTAAATTTGATGAAATTTTTATGAGAAAATTTGCTTTGCTGTTATTTTTGAGTGTTTTGACTATAAATCATCATTTTCAAATTCATCATCATCCAAAAGGTCTGGGTCGGTGTCTTTTTCAATAAGGTCGAATCCAGCGATTTCAGCTAATTCACGAATTGAATTTTTAGAAACTTTTTTACCCTTATATTCAATAAGGTCTTTCATATCCCCTGTAAAAATATCGGCAGGTTCGTATTTTTTTAAAACAATTCTGTCATTGCTTGTAAAAATTTCAAGCGGGTCTTTAATGTTAATGTTAAGACTTTTTCTAAGTTCAACAGGTAAAACAATTCTTCCTAGCTCGTCGACTTTGCGCACTATGCCAGTTGATTTCATAAACATTCCTCCTAAATTATTAAAATATAATCGCATAAATATGTATAATAAAATTTATATTTAAAGTTAATTTTTTTTTATTTTACATATCTCTGCAAATAATGACTTTATCCTACAAACAATATATTATCATAAATGACATAAAAAGTCAATATAAATTATTAAATATTTTGAAAAATTTTAATAATTAACATAAAAAGATAAAATATGACAATTTTCATTATATTGAGTTTTTTATTATTATGGTAAAAAGATTATTTTTATAACATTAAACGCTCACTTTTATAATATAAATTTTATATATTGATAAATTAATTATGGAAAAATAACAAATTTTAATTAATTAACTTTAGGAAACATCTCATAAAAGATATTAAAAATAACGTGAGTTCGATGAAAATTTATAATTAATGGAACCTTTTTCTATCGCAAAAAGGTTCCAAACCTCCAAAAATGCTC
>CAOJPS010000137.1 GCA_948441255.1 uncultured Eubacteriaceae bacterium
GGCTCTTATCATAGGCTTCGACTATGATTGCGAGCCTTTTCCTTGTATTGAAAAATATCATCTCAAACCTGCTTTATTGAATTATGCGGTATTGCCTTAAATCAGCTTTTTTATACGCGCGAAAACGTTGAGTTGAAGGCTAAAAAAAGAGTAATCTGGGCGGGATAATGGAATTTTTGCCCGCGCCGCCCGGTGAATTGAGTGGAAAACTTAAAAGAGCAGATAGTTATCCGCTTAATTCAAATATCAAACTCAAGAACACATTCGGTAGTAATTCGGTTGTATATATCTCCTACAAGTTTGACAAGAATTTGCTCGTTTTTAAGAAATGTTTTTACGTCTTCGTTTAAAGTTATATTATAATACTCTTTGCTGACTTTTTTTTCATAGTCAAAAGGAATATCTTCGCCATTATTTTTCTTTCTTTGAAAATCCATATGAATTTGTCTGAATTCTTTAACTTTCGCACATAACTCCGGATTTTTTTTAATATTTTCCTTTGATATAAGATAATCATTATAACATTTGCTGTCTTTTATGGCTTTTGTCAGGTTATCCGCTAATTTAAACAAATCCTCCATTTTGAAAAGACCTCCGTAGTTAATATAATAAATTAAATATCCATAATTATTGGGAGAATCATAGGGCTTCTTTTTGTTTTATGCCAAAGAAAATCCCTTAGGGTATCTTTTATTAATGTTTTTATATATGACCATTCGTTTATATTTCTTCGTTCACATTTGAAAAGCGCTTCTTTTACAACATTTTTCGCTTCTTCCATAAGCTCTTCTGATTCTCTTACATATACAAATCCTCTTGAAATTATATCTGGACCTGAAAGCATTCTGCCGGTTTCTTTTTCCATTGAAACAACCACTATCATAAGTCCGTCTTGTGACAAATGTTTTCTGTCTCTTAAAACTATATTGCCCACATCACCTACGCCAAGTCCGTCCACAAGAACTTGTCCTGATGGAACAGTCCCGTTTAATTTGGCGCTTTCACGGTTTAATTCCAAAATATCGCCTATTCCCATTACAAAAATATTTTTCTTTTCCATACCCATAGTTAGAGCAAGTTTTTCGTGAGCTTTAAGATGCTTGTATTCCCCATGAACGGGAACAAAAAATTTTGGTTTTAAAAGAGCGTGAAGAAGCTTTATTTCTTCTTGTCTGGCGTGTCCTGAAACGTGAACGTCCATTATTCCATCATAAATAACATCCGCTCCTTTTTTTAAAAGCTCGTTTATTACTTTATATATGGCTTTTTCATTTCCAGGGATTGGACTTGAGCTTATGATTATTTTATCTCCGGGTTTTACCTCAATTTGCTTATGGTCATTTGAGGCAATTCTTGAAAGAGCGGACATTGTTTCGCCCTGGCTTCCAGTTGTTATTATAACAAGCTGATTATCAGTGTAGTTTTTAATTTCCGCAATATCAATCATTGTGTTTTGAGGAACATTTAAATATCCTAACTCACAAGCTGTTTTTACGACATTTGACATACTTCTTCCCACTACGGCTACTTTTCTTTTCCTTTTTGCCGCTGAATTTATAATTTGCTGTATACGATCTATGTTTGATGAGAATGTCGCTACAAGTATACGCTGGTCTTCTGAATCCTGAAAAATTTCCTCAAAAATTACCCCTACTGTCCTCTCGCTCATAGTGTAGCCCGGATGCTCAACATTTGTACTTTCACATAAAAACAGCAAAACTCCTTTTTTCCCAATTTCCGCGAATCTTTGCAAGTCAATCATTTCGCCTTGAATAGGAGTATAATCAATTTTAAAATCTCCTGAATGAACTATTACTCCTACTGGTGTTGTTATTGCGAAAGCTACTGAATCAGCTATACTATGATTTGTTCTTATAAATTCTACTTTAAAACAGCCAAGTTTTATTGTTTCGCCTGCCATTACAGAGAAACGCTCGACTTTATTTATGATATTGTGTTCTCTAAGCTTATTTTCGACAAGTCCGATGGTAAGTTTTGTCCCAAATACAGGAACATTTATTTCCTTTAAAAAATAAGGTAAGCTGCCTATATGGTCTTCGTGACCATGAGTTAAAAATATTCCTTTTATTTTATCTTTATTTTTTATTAGATACGTATAATCGGGAATAACTAAATCTATTCCCAGCATATCGTCTTCAGGAAAAGCTATTCCGCAGTCTATTATTATGATTTCTTTATTATACTCAAGCACTGTAATATTTTTCCCGATTTCGTGTAATCCGCCCAAGGGTATTACCTTGAGTTTAGAAACTCTGCCTGCCAAGCAAACACCTCCATATTATTCTTTATATATTTTGTTTATATAGCGTTTAAAAAATTCTTAGGGAAACAATAAAAGAACTGTTTCGTTATAGTTATATTTTTTAAGGGAAAGAAAAAGTTTATCAAATAATTTTATTTATATTATAATCCGCAAATCAAAAATAATAAAAAACAGTTTAATTGTTTGAAAAAAGTTAAGGAGTACAAATATATTCGCCTTTATATTCAATATGAGATTGTACTTCAGATGAATATAAAATTAAGTATCCCCCGCTTAAGAAGCGGGGGACTTCTTTAGTCAGTCAAAATTCCATTTCATAATCTGTTTCGTTGTCTTGAAAAAGTACACTGATTTTTTTAAACTCGCAATCGTCCTCAACAAATTCATAATAAGCGTCATCTTTGTTAGATTTAACTTCTTTTAAAATCGCGGCCTCTGGTTCATCAGATTCGGCGTCCTCTGCTGAAACAACGAGAAGATATTTTGTTTTATCTGCTTCAATGGCGTCAATAACTACAAAATCTGTTTCAATTCCATTTTCATCGGTCATTGTTATTATTTCGAAAGTTTCATCTTCCTCAAAAAAATTATCTATTTCATTATTTTTATTTTCCATAAAATTTCTCCTATTTAATTAGTTTTACTATCTAAGTAGCCTTGTAATATAAACACGGCAGCCATTTTGTCTATAACCTGTTTTCTTTTTTTTCGGCTCAAATCAGCTTCAAGAAGTCCTCTTTCTGCCGCTACGGTACTTAACCGTTCGTCCCAGAGGACAACTTCTATTTTGAATTTTTTTTCAAGACGAGTTTTAAAAGCTTCTGTTTTTTCACATCTTTCACCAATTGTATTATTCATATTTTTGGGATAGCCAAGAACTATTTTCTCGACATTATATTCAGTAATAATTTCACCTATGCGAATAATGCAGGTTTTTAAATTATTTTCATCTTTTCGTCTTATTATCTCGATTCCCTGAGCCGTCCAGCCAAATGGGTCGCTTACAGCGACGCCTATTGTTTTTTCGCCAAAGTCAAGTCCTAATATTCGCACAAAATTATCCTCTCAAATTATTTCTTAAATAGTAATTTACAATTTCCTCAAGAAGTTCGTCACGCTCAATTTTGCTTATATTACTTCTTGCGTTATTATGGCTTGTTATATAAGTTGGATCTCCTGAGAGAATGTAGCCAACAATTTGATTTACAGGATTATAGCCTTTATCTGTTAAAGCCGCAAATACATCTGATAAGATTTCATTTGCCTGGCTTCTTTCATTTTTATTTGGATTTGCAATTTTTTGAGTTTCAAAAATGTTTTTATCTTTCAAAACGAAGACCTCCTTAGTGCAATTTGTAAAAATTTATTATAAAACAAAAAATAAGTTAATTAGATTTTATCAAAAGTTATTTCCTTTTTGTTTTACTGTTTCGCTATAAATAATAGTATTTATTAAACTTTTCCGCTCAAATTATGAAACTAATGTTTCAACCCTACAATATATAATAATACAAAATACAAATTTATGCAAATTTTTTTTACTACAATTTTCAGCAAAAATTTTTATTTATAAGAAAACAATGAATCGGGGAGCTTTAGTACCTTAAAACCGTAGGACGCTATCCCATATATAGTGACTTAATTTGAATAGTGCCGAGTACAGTTTCCTCTTTTAAAATTTTTTCGATTTTTACATTTAAAATTTTATTTGAGATATCTGTTTCACTTTTTGTGCGGACAGCTATGTAATTTGTTGTATGTCCTTCGTATATATTATCCCCTAAATGTCTTTCAAAGAGGACTTCTTTTGTTTTTCCTATATAGTTTGATAAAAATTCTTTGTTTAATTCATTACTTAGATTAATCATTTGACTGCTTCTTAAATTTTTTGTATCAGGTGGAATTTGTTCTGAAAATTCCGCTGCTTTTGTGCCTGTTTTGGGAGAATATGGGAAAACATGTATTTTGGCAAATTTTATTTTGCCGGCAAATGTCATACTTTCTTTGAAATCATTTTCACTTTCCCCGGGAAAGCCAACTATTATATCTGTTGTTATTGCTACGTCTGGATATATTGATTTTAATTTCTCGACAGCTTTTTTGTATTCATCACAAGTGTATCGGCGATTCATTCTTTTTAATGTTTTATTGCAGCCGCTTTGAAGTGACAGATGAAAATGGTCGCATACTTTTGGCAGTTCTTTTAATGCTGAAACAAATTTTTCAGTTACGGCAAATGGCTCTATTGAACTGAAACGGATTCTTTCAATTCCTTTTATTTCATGTACTTGCTGTATTATATCAATTAATGTTATATTTTTTAAATCAATTCCATAAGAAGCAACGTGAATTCCGGCAAGAACTATTTCTTTAAATCCATTTTTTGCGAGTGTTTCCACCTCTTTAATTATTTCTTTTGGATTACGGCTTCTTACAGGTCCCCTTGCGTATGGAATTATACAATATGAACAGAAACGGTTGCAGCCTTCCTGTATTTTCAAATATGCCCGTGTATGGTCTTTCAGACTATGTACAGATAGTTCCTCAAATGTATTTTCTTTCATTATGTTGCCTACGGTGTTTATTACTTTTGTATAGTCGGAGTAATTTTCGACTATTTCAACTATATTTTTTCGGTCTTTTGTTCCAACAATAATATTTATACCTTCTGTTTTTTCAATTTCTTGCGGCCTTACTTGAGCGTAACATCCAGCTGCCACGACTATCGCTTTTGGATTTATTTTTTTTGCGCGGCGTATTGCCTGACGTGATTTTTTATCTCCTGAATTTGTTACTGTACAAGTGTTTATTAAATATATATCGGCAAATTCATTAAAATTTTTTATTTCATAGCCTTTTTTCTCAAAAAGTTCTATCATTGCTTCTGTATCATACATATTTACTTTACAGCCTAATGTTGTAAACGCTATTTTTTTCCTAAGCATATAAAAAGTCCTTTCTATAAATGAAACAATAAAAGAATGAACTGATTGACTATATAATATATTAAGAAATTCTTTTATTGTTTCAAACTAAAAATTTTACGAATCAATATAATTTGAATTGCCGTGAGAAGGCGCTTTTTTGTTTAAATGACGAAAATCTGTCAGACTATAGCCCTCTATTCTTTTAAATGCCGCACGAAATACGTTTATGTCTTCATATCCTACTTTTAACGCAAGTATTTCATCATCAATATTTGATGATAATATAAATTCTTTTGCTTTTTCAATTCTTATTTTTGTCAGATAATCGCTGAAATTTACGTTTGAGTATTTTTTGAACAGTTTTTTGAAATATTCATATGAACAATTGAATAACAAAGCGATTTTTTTCGCGTTTATGTCTTCAAAATATTTTTCGTTTATATAGCTTATTGCTGAAGTATATATTTCAGCTTCTTTTTTGTTTCTTATGTCTATTATATAAGAACAGAAATTATTTAAACCGGTTTTTAAATAGTTGTAGGCATCGTCAAGAGTTTTTATCTCAAAAACGCCAGATGCCGGAAAAAATTGATTTATTCCTGCTATATTAAGATTTTGCTCTATTGCGTTTCGGTTTATTGAAATTAATATGTCAGTTACAATTTGTGATAAAAGTTTAGGTTTTATATCTTTGCTTTTTCTTAATGAACCGAAAATTTCGTCTAAGAGTTTAAGACAATAATCATATTCTCCTATTACAGCAGTGTAAACAAGCAATTCTTCTCTCTCAAGAGGATATCTGTATGTAATATCGTTTCCAGGCTCAACATATTCTCTTGGAATAATTGAGTTATAACCAGTAAGACATCGGTATCTCATAGCTGCGGCCGCTTCTCTGTATGAAACGGAAATGTCTTTTATGTCGTCATATCTCCCTCCGACTCCTATCGAAATTCCGAGATTTATAAGTATTTGAACCTCTATTTTTATTTCATTTAATATACGAAGTATATTTTCAAGTTCTGAAAGCCCATATATAATTAGAATTATTTCATTGAAATTGTTTATAAACGCTTTTCCACATTCATTTGAACTTAAAATTTTATTTACAGTATTTAGTATTCTAAATATAAATAAATGCTTTTCATCTTCGTTAAAAGTTAAAACTACCTTTTTAAAGTGGTCGATTCTTAATACTGCTATAGAATATGGAGGTTTTATATCTATATTTAAATACTCAAAACCGTTTGTTATTTCTCTTTCGTTTGAAATCGCGCCGTTTGTGAGGTTTTTAAAAAAAAGCGTTTCAAAAAACATTATATTTTCACTATATTTGCGAAGCATTTCGCTGTCCTCTTTTAATTGTCTTTGTTTTTCCTCATAAACTTTTTTTGCTATGTTCAGGTTTTTTTCAAGTTCTCCGGGTTTTACAGGTTTATACATATAACCAACAACGCCATATTCCATACATTTTTGCATATATTCGGCGTCGTTAAAGGTTCCATATAAAATAAACGTTGCTTCGGGATAGCTGTAATTCCATTCTTTGAAAAGATTTATTATATTTGTTCCTAAAATGCGCATATCAGCTATAATGATATCCGCTTTTTTATTTTTTACAATATTTTGTATCTCATCTAATGTTGTAACTGATTTCTCAAATTTAAATTCTGAAAAATTGCTCTTTATAAATGCTTTAAAATTTTTTAGATTATCGGCGTCAAAATCCGCGACAGCTACTTTAATCATATTATCACCTCTTTAAATATAACTTCTCATTATATATTATACAATATAATTTATTATTTTTAAATACTTTTATAAATATTTTCCGGATTTTTATAAATTTTATTTATGAAAATGCCGATTAATTAAATAGTGAAAGGTATTTCCCTGGGTGATTGACTATAATTTTAATTTATGACCATAAAAATTTCATATTCTTGCTATAAATTATTGAAAAAAATTTTTTTTTATGATAAAATTGAATTGTATAAATATGACAAAATGATAAATTGTTAATTTTAGACAATATTTAATATATAAAATTGTAATTTTTATTTTATCAAGGGGGTATTGAAAATGAATATGACGCAAAAATTGTCAAAGTTTAAAATTATTTTTTTAATTGTCGTTTTGGCTGTTATTTTGGTGTTTGCTTTGTATTTGATATTTGGGCTGAATGGAAGTTCTTATCGTTCTGTTAAAATTGTTGAGGCGGAAGGAACTGTTACTATAG
>CAOJPS010000138.1 GCA_948441255.1 uncultured Eubacteriaceae bacterium
TGCTTCTTTCTTTTTAAAGAAAGAAGTCGGGTTTGGGCTGAAAGCCCAAGGTTTTTTTTACAGCGAAACGCAGTTTCGCACAAAAGTTTTTGTCAAACTTTTTTCAAAAAGTTTGCGGAGTTTGAGGCAGAGCCTCAAAGAAAAAGAAATTAATTAAAAAGGGTCAGTTCTGCAAGGAGGTATTTAAAATGTCAGATGCTCTTTTAAATCCGCTTTCCGAAATGGAAAATTTCAAAAAAATTGTCGAGTCGCTTTCCTGCGGACAGACCCCATCTCTTGTATCAGGGGTAATAGGTTCTCAGAAAGCGCATTTGATTAATGGAATTTTAAGCGAACTTTCCGCTCCTTCTTTGATAATTGCCGAAAATGAACTTAAAGCTAAAGAAATTTATGAGGATATGCTGTTTTTTAGAAAAAAGAACGTTATGCTCTATCCTTCAAAAGATATAATTTTTTACAGCGTTGATATTAAAAGCAGTGATATAATTAAAAAACGGTTTGAGATAATTAATAATGTCGCTTTCAGCGGCAATAAGGATTTTTCGGTGGTGCTTTCTGTTGAGGCGCTGTTTGATAAGCTCGTTCCTAAAGAAAGATTTAAAGATTTTATATTTAAAATTGATGAGGGTATGCGAATCTCAATTGATGACTTGTGCGAAAAACTGGTGTTTATGGGTTATGAACGCTGTGAATTGGTTGAGGGTCAGGGTCAGTTTGCTGTTAGGGGCGGAATAGCGGACGTTTTTTCCTCTGTTTCCGAGTCCGCTGTCAGAATTGAGTTTTGGGGAGATGAAGTTGATACTATAAGAGTGCTTGATAAATTTTCACAGCGTTCTATTGAAAGAATACAATCTATAACTATTTATCCTATGAGAGAGCTTGTTTATGATGACAAAGAGCTTTCTTCCGCACTTGTGAAAATAAAAAAAGAATTTAAAACCGTTCTTTCATCTATGGAGAGAAAATCAAAAACTGATGAAGCTATGAATTTGAAAGAATATATAGGAGAATTTTGTGAAAATCTTGAGGAAAGAAAAAGCGCTTCGGGGGTTGATAGGTATATATGCTTTTTTTATGACAAGTGTGAGAGTTTTTTGGATTATCTTCCAAAGGAAACAATAATTTTTTATGATGAGCCTAATCGTATAAAAGAAAGAGCCGAAAGGGTTTTGAATGAGTTTTCTGAAAGTATAAAGGGCAGAATTGAAAAAGGATATATGCTTCCGTCTTCCGCTGGTATGGTGTATTCCTATGATGAGGTTCTGTTTAAAAGTTCGTGTTTCAGAGAGATTCTTTTATCGGGGCTTGTGAGAAATATATATGGTTTTAAACCTAAATCGGTATATGATTTTATTATAAAATCATCAGGATTGTTTAAAAATAATTTTGAGATGCTTATTGAGGAACTTGGATTTATGATTTCCAAGGGATATCGTATTATTTTTCTTGCAGGAAATACTATTCGGTGTGAGAGAATTGTTAAGGAGCTAAACTCAAACGATGTGACAGCTTTCTTTTCAGAAAACCCGGAAAGGCTTGAAATGAGCCCAGGCGTTGTTTATGTTATGAGAGGGAGCCTTAACGGGGGATTTGAATATGTAAATGAGAAATTCGCTGTTATAAGCGATAAAGACATTTTTGGCGGCGAGAAGAAAAAACGCAAACCCGTGAAAAGAAAAAACAGTGAGAAAATACAGAATTTTTCTGACCTTAAACAAGGAGATTATGTTGTTCACGATAACCACGGAATAGGAATTTTTAAAGGTGTTGAGAAAATAACAACGGATGGAATAACAAAAGATTATATTAAAATAGTGTATGCCGATGAGGGAAGTCTGTATGTTGCCATAAATCAGATGGATATGGTGCAGAAGTATATCGGCGGAGAGGCTAATTTGCCTAAGCTTAATAAACTTGGCGGAACTCAATGGACAAAAGCGAAAGCGAAAGCTAAAAAAGCGGCTTATATATTGGCGCAGGATTTGGTGGATTTATACGCTAAAAGACAGGCTGTAAAGGGATTTGTTTATTCAAAGGATACTATATGGCAGAAGGAATTTGAGGATTCTTTTGAGTTTGAGGAAACCGACGACCAGCTGACCGCTATAGAGGACGTTAAGTCTGATATGGAAAGCGGAAAAGTTATGGACAGACTTATCTGCGGAGATGTGGGCTTTGGAAAGACTGAGGTTGCCCTTAGAGCGGCGTTTAAAGCTGTTCAGGACTCTAAGCAGGTGGCTTATTTAGTTCCTACAACAATACTTGCCCAGCAGCATTTTAATACATTTTTAAACCGTATGCAAAATTTCCCTGTTAAGGTTGAAATGATGTCACGTTTTAGAACCCCGAAGCAGCAGAGAGATATTATGAATGGCCTTAAAAACGGCAGTGTGGATATAGTTGTTGGAACACATAGAATACTTTCAAAGGATTTATCTTTTAAAAATCTTGGACTTATAATTGTTGATGAGGAACAGCGTTTTGGTGTGGCGCATAAGGAAAAAATGAAATCTGTGAGAGAAGATGTTAATGTTTTGACGCTGACTGCCACTCCAATTCCACGAACCCTTCATATGAGCCTTACAGGAATAAGGGATATGAGCATATTGGAAGAACCCCCTAATGAAAGGCTTCCTATTCAGACTTATGTTATGGAATATAATGACGAGTCCGTTAAAGACGCCGTCCATAGAGAACTTGCCAGAGGAGGGCAGGTGTATTATCTCTATAACCGTGTGAAAAATATTTCGGAGGTAAGTTTTAAAATTCAAAATCTTGTTCCTGAGGCAAATGTAGCTTTCGCTCACGGTCAGATGAGTGAGAGAGAACTTGAAAACGTAATGATGGAGTTTATGCGCGGCAATATAGATGTTCTTATTTGCACCACTATTATAGAAACAGGACTTGATATTCCAAATGTCAATACAATTATAATTCAGGACGCTGACTGTATGGGACTTTCACAGCTGTATCAGCTGAGAGGTCGTGTGGGACGTTCAAACAGAAGCTCCTTCGCTTATCTTATGTATAAGAAAAATAAAGTTCTTCAGGAGGTTTCTGAAAAAAGGCTTCAGACTATTAAAGAATTTACCGAATTTGGCTCGGGTTTTAAAGTGGCTATGCGTGACCTTGAGATAAGAGGCGCCGGAAATCTTCTTGGAGCGGAGCAGCACGGTCATATGGACGTGGTGGGATATGATATGTATTGCAGGCTTCTTGACCAGGCTGTTTTGGAACTTAAAGGAGAAACTCCTAAAGAGGAGTTTGAGACTTTGGTGGATATTAGCGTCAGCGCTTATATTCCGGAGAGATATATTTCAAATGAGGAGCAAAAACTTGAAATGTATAAAAGAATTTCCGAAATTCAAAGTCAGGACGATTTCTTTGACGTGCAGGATGAACTTTTGGACCGTTTTGGGGAAATTCCATCGTGCGTTATGAATCTTCTTAATATTGCCGCTATGAAAAGCGCCGCTCATAAAATAGGGATTGTAAGCGTAATTCAGAGAAAACAAAATATAGTTTTGAAATTTAAAGAGGATTCTGATGTGGATGTGGCTAAACTTTTTGAGGCGGTTAAGAAAAATGATAAAAAGCTTATGCTCAGCGGCGGAGTGACGCCGTATTTGACTTATAAAATTGGCGTTGACGCCAATTTTATTGTGGATTTAAAAAACTGTATTGAGGAGATTTTGTGATTTTTAAGAATTTATTGGGGAACAAAAGAATAAATTTATTATATAGAAAACCATAGGAAGTGTTTGTGTGTCCGTAATTATAGGAATAACTCATTCTTATGAAAATAATTTTATAAAACTTAGTCTGAATTATTTGAAAGCGCTTTCTCAATTTGGAGTAACAAGTTTTATAATACCATACTCTGAAAATATAGATGATATATTAAAAATAACTGATGGTATAATTTTATCGGGCGGAGGGGATTTAAGCGAATATCTTCTGTCAGAGGAACTTAATCCAAAAGCGGAAGATATTTGCCCTCAAAGGGATATTTTTGAGTCAGAACTATGCAAAAGAGCGTTTGAGCAAGATATTCCGCTGCTTGGAATATGCCGGGGCATACAGATTATGAATGTTTCTTTGGGCGGAAAAATAAATCAGCATATAGAAGGGCATATGGCAAAATATTCACGGGTTTCTAACAAAAAAAACATCATAACACACAATATATTAATAAAAAAAGAAAGTCCTCTGTACAAAATGTCAAAAACAGAAACAGCGGAAGTAAATTCTATTCACCATCAGTGCGTATCTGAACTTTCGCCGGATTTGACAATATGCGCCGAAAGCCGCGATTCTGTAATAGAAGCGGTTTACGCTGAAAAAAAGACATTTTTCCTGGGTGTTCAGTGGCATCCGGAAAAAATGTCTGACGATTTCTCAAAAAATATTTTTAAGGAATTTACAAATGTCTGCGAAAATAAAAAATAGCGGCGAAACCGCCGCCGCTATTTTTTCAGCAAAGCGAACGCTTTGCGTTATGGGTCAAGGGACTGGTCCCCATATATGGTAACTTAAAACCGTGGGACGCTGTCCCACACCCTGCAAGCCCTTTAAAAAGGGCTTGACCCTAAACTTTAAAACGCAAAGCATACGCTTTGCTAAAAAACAGCGAAACGCAGTTTCGCACAAAAGTTCTTTGCTTCTTTCTTGAAAGAAAGAAGTCGGGTTTGGGCTGAAAGCCCAAGGTTTTTCTTAAGTTACCATATATGGGACAGCGTCCCACGGTCTTTTACTGAAACTGCTTTAATTTTATTTCAACAGTGCAGCCTTTTTTCTCATTGTTAAAAATCAAAAAAGTTCCGCCGTGGCTTTCAATAACATTTTTGCATATTGAAATGCCGAGCCCGCTTCCGCCTTTTTTTGTTGTAAAAAAAGGTGTGCCTATTTCTTTTTCAAATTCCTCTTTTATTCCAACGCCAGTGTCGCTGATTTTTACAATGATATCACTGTTTTCTTTTCCGATAAAAGCGCTTATAATACCATCTTTTTCAATGGCTTCCACAGCGTTTTTGAAAATATTAAAAAATACTATGCAAATTTTAGAATACTCGCCAAAAATTTTTAAATCTTTATCAAAACAATTTAATTCAAAACTGATATTTTTACCTTCGTAAGGCGTGTCAAATTCTTCAATAACCTCCGAAACCAAATCATAAATAAAAATAACTTCTTTTTCGGAATTTTCGGCGGACTTTGTTAGTTTAATAAATTCCATTACAATATTAGTAATTTTTTGGAGTTCTTTTTTTATTATACCGTAATTTTTCTCATAAACCCCGCTTGTATCGCTTGTCTGCATATATTCAATATTAGCTTTTATAAGGGAAACAGGATTTTTCACCTCGTGAGCGAACTCGGCGGTAAGCCGTTCAAAATTCCGTTCATTATAAAAATTCATAAAAAAATACCTCCTGATTTACTTATGGAAATACCGCATAATTCAAAAAATAAAAATAATTTTTTAAAAAAATTGAAGTGATAGTGTTATTTTTCTTGAAAAATGACACGATAACGGAAATTTTAACTTTAAAAAATTATTTTTATTATACTTTACGCGGTGTTTCCCTTATAGTAATTACACTTAAACTGTAATTACTATGCTGCACGAGCGGAAAAACAGCTGTTTTTAGCCGTTGGCTTCGCGTCTGCCAACGTGTTTACGGAAGTTCAATTATCATTCCATAATAAATTTTGTCTGGGTCATCAAGACCGTTTTTGGCCATAATTTCCTCTACTTTTTTATTTGTTCCATAAAATCTAATACTTATACCTGATAAACTGTCACCTGCTTCTATTTTATATTTGTTTGGCACAGTTTTTTGTGTGTTTTCGGCAGCTGGTTTTTTTGGTGAAACCGGAACCGCTGCGGTAATTACCGGTTTTTGAGTCTGTTTTTCGGTTTGTTTTTCTGTTGGCTTTTCAGTTTGTTTTTCAGTTTGTTTTTCTGTTGGCTTTTCAGTTTGTTTTTCCGTTGTTTTTTCCGTTTGAGTTTCTTTTTCAGTAAGTTTGGCAGTGTTGTCACCGCTGTGTGCCGCGAAAACGTTTTGAACATTTCCCTCCTTTATTGTTTTTATAAGATATGTATATGAATTGTCCATTGCCGCCACTTGTTTTTCAACATTATTAATTCTATCATCATTTTTTATAATGCTTGCCCCCATAACAAAACAAGCGCAGAATAAAACAGCGCTGAGAGTTCCCAGAAAATTAACAAGCTTTTTTTGTTCCGTAACGATTTTACCTCTGTTTCTTATTGTTCTTGGCTTGGAAACACGTTCTTTGGATAAACTGCTTCTCATTTTCTCAACAGTCGCGTCAACTTTTTTTATAGTTTCAGGGTTTTCCGAAAACTCATAATTATATTCAGCATTCTCTGTTGTTTCTTTTGGCCGTATAAGACGATTTTTGAGCATATATTCGTGCATACCCTCATTTCTGTCATAATAAATGAAATAACCTTTAATTGCCTCAAGGCCGCCCATAACCTCATTTTTGCAGAAAAAACCGTTTACCTTCTCCAGCGGGTCATATATAAAAAGAACGTTATAATACTTTTTAAAGTTTTTTTCGTGATAACTAATTAAACTGTTATTCAAAAAATCGCCGTATCCCGGCTGGATATATACCCACCCCAAAATTTCGTCATCAGAAAAATATAATTCCATTTGTTCTTTTATGTACTCTCTGCTTTTTTCGGAAAGAATTTCCATTCCAGCTTCATTTACACTATATTTTCCTTGGATAATTCCGTTTATAAACAAAACGTCGTCATTATCAAAAACTTCTTTTTTTCCTGTTAGCACCCCTATTTTCTCATCACATTCCGCGAAAGACGCGTACTGCTGAATATAAGTATAAACATAATCTTCCACATATATTTTTATTCCCTGAGATATGCTTCCGACTTGCTTTATATTAACCGGCAGTTTAAGTCTTTTTTCTTCGCGCATATTTTACACCCCCATAGAATATAATTATTTGTTTTGGCAAAAACATAATATCATATAGTTTTTGTACATTTTGCAGATATAAGTCGATAAAATATGTTTTTTATTTTCCATTTTATTGCATAAATTCCAATTAAATGCAATTATTTTACATTTTTTGAAATTATTTACAAAAAAACGACAAATTTTTAAAAAATAATAATAACAAAAAGATTACATTACAGTATAATTTTTACAGCATAGGTTATAATTTTGATATGGAAAAACACTGAAAATTAAGAAAACACCGCACAAAGATGAAATAAAAATAATTTTGCGAAAAAATACGCTCCAAGCGAGTTTAAAAACTCGCACTTCTGCTCAATTTTTTTGCAGCTTGCGCTAAAATTATTTTTATTTTTTAATTATGCGGTATTTCCTTATAGTCAAATCACTTGAAAATGAGCAAAAGGAAGCGAGAGAAAAATTATTTTC
>CAOJPS010000139.1 GCA_948441255.1 uncultured Eubacteriaceae bacterium
TCTTCCCTTTATTGTGTTTTCTCTTTTGTATTTGTTTTAACTTGCTCTGTTATATTATTATCAGATATTATAAAACTCTCATTTCTTTTTTCAACAGCACCATAGCACCATGCAACTATAGTAATAACTAATAATACTCCAATAATAATATTCGGTATTAAACAAGCTTTAATGTCTAGTTTGTTACCTTTTACAATGATAAGAATAAAACTAAATAACACATATAAAATATTAAGAAGAACACTGCCAAGTAACAAGCAAATGAAGACAAGACGATAAATCGTTACATTATCAATATTGTTCAATACCGAACTTGAAAATGCCGTTCCAGTTGTAAAAGCAACAATAACCGCAGCAAAAATTGATAGAATACCTACATAATTTTTTTGAATATTTTCAATTTTATTTTTTTGCTCTACTATTTCTTTATTTAACTCATCTACACTTGTAAGCATATTAAGTACAGTTTTTTCATTTTCAGAGGTTTTATCAAGATGTGAAAATTCTAGACTTGAATGGTCATATAATTTCTTTAAACAATCTTTAAATTTTTCTTGATCCGTTATATACTCTTGTCGATATATATCACAATCACCTCTTAATACCTGTAAATTTTGAATTAATGCTTCTGCAGAACCTTTTTGGGGATTATCTTTTAAATTTACTAAAACAAAATAAATATCAGAATAAAAATGTCTAAAAATTTTTTCTTTATTCACAAAATAAAGCGAATCTAATTCGCGATAAATTCCAATTTTATCAACTTTAGTTTTTAATAAACTTTGCGATGAAGCCAATTTAAAAAGCAATGTTATAAATTGGCTTCTTTTTTTGGATTCTAAATTTTCCATTAATTATCCGTATAATTTAATATCAGCTATAGAAATTGTTTTATATAATCCTTGACCATTTTGATATATCCTATCCCAAGCACCATCCCGTTTATGGGTCTTATCTACTAAATCCCATGGAGGCAAAATACGCTTTTCAGTTATTATCTTATCAATTTGCTTTTTTAATTCAGCAGGAATTTGATTATAATTATCATCTTCAATAGTGATAGGCATTCCACCAAAACTTCGATATTTATAATATGCAATAGGAACAACTGGACCAAATTGCCATGCTTCAATCCGTTCATCAAAAGCAGGCCCCAAATCGTTTTGCAAAAAATCCTTTTGAATAAAAAACATTATTTTTTGCAGCTGTAAATTACTAATGGGGTATTCATCCTGAATACACTTACTAACAATATAATTTGCCAAATCTAATGCTTTCATTTAATTACCCCCTTTATCATTTTTTCATTTTAAAACGTTCTATATTTAAATTTTAAAACATATATCTTGATAGTCAAGTTATATGTTTTTATATATGGTTCTAGTTCGGTTAGTTTACTTGATTTTAAAAAAATTGTAAAGAATATTTTAAAAGCCGTCCTTTACCTCAGTCCGTCAAGCCCCAGTTCTCTTAAGAAAGCGTTATGTTTTTCTTTGGCGGCGGTGAGTTGTTGTTCCAAGGTGTCCAGTTCGGTTTTGACGGCTTTGAGGTCGATTATTTCCTCTTCTTCGGCGGTGCTGACGTAGCGTGAGATATTGAGGTTAAATCCGTTTTTTTCGATTTCGTCCATGGAAACCATGCGGGAATAGCGGTTTTCCTCGGTTCTGTTTTGATAGGTTTCAACAATTTTATTAATATGTTCATCCAACAGAACATTTTGTCTTTTGCCTTTTTCATAGTTTTCGGCGGCATTGATGAAAAGCACGCCATCATCACGGCGGCATTTTTTCAGCACAAGGATACAAACAGGAATACCCGTGGAGTAAAAAAGATTTTGGGGCAGTCCTATTACGGTATCAATTTTATTTTCTTCCAAGAGTTTTCGGCGTATCCTTTCTTCCACTCCGCCGCGGAACAAAACACCGTGGGGCAGAATAATTGCCATGGTTCCTTCTTGGCTTAAAAAATGGAAGCCGTGCAGAAGAAAAGCAAAATCTGCGGCGGATTTCGGGGCAAGTCCATAATTTTTATAGCGGAAATCTTGGGCAAGGCTTTCATTTGGTTCCCAACGATAACTAAAAGGCGGATTTGCCACTATGGCGTCACACTCTATTTTTTTACCAGGGTTCATTTCTCCGAAAATATCCCATTCGTTAATAAGGGTGTCGCCGTGAAAAATTTCAAATTCATTGTCTTTCACGCCGTGCAGGAGCATATTCATTCTTGCGAGGTTGTATGTGGTGATATTTTTTTCCTGTCCGTAAATTTTACCGATAGCATTTGCCCTCACTTCCTTGCGCACATTGAGAAGCAAGGAACCTGAACCGCAGGCAAAATCCAGCACCGTATTCAAATATGTTTTTTTCTTATGCGGCTCACGACAATCGCAGGTGACAATTTTAGACAGGATTTTTGAAATTTGCTGCGGAGTATAAAATTCCCCTGCTTTTTTACCTGAGCCCGCGGCAAACTGTCCGATAAGATATTCATAGGCATCACCGAGCAAATCCCGTTCATTGGAAAATTCGGACAATCCCTTGGCAATTTCCGTAATGACATTGCAGAGCATGGTATTTCTGGCAGTATAATTTTTTCCGAGCTTTTCGGAATCCAGATTTACTTCAGAAAACAAACCCCGAAAGCTGACTTCAAAGGATTCGTTTTCAATATATTTAAAACCGTTCTGCAATGTTGACAATAAATCATTGCTTTGGGTGCGGGCAAGTTCCGTGATATTGCTCCATAAATAATCGGGCTGAATAATATAATGGACTTTACGCCGCATTTGTTTTTCAAACATTTTAGTATCTTCTTTGTTTTTTTCATACCACAAAGCCAGAGGATTTTTGAAGGCACTTTGACTAAGTGCCTGTTCGCAGTCTTCATATTCTTTGCCCAATTCTTTTTTTACG
Organism: uncultured Eubacteriaceae bacterium; assembly: GCA_948441255.1. GTDB lineage: Bacteria > Bacillota > Clostridia > Lachnospirales > CAG-274 > MGBC114079. The sequence continues at coordinate 2,913 of CAOJPS010000139.1, forward strand.
GCGTTTTCATAGTTATCGGAAAGATAACGCAAAAAAAGAAAAGACAGCATATAATCGCGGAAATCATCAGGGTTCATAGCTCCGCGCAGTTTATCCGCTATATTCCAGAGGGTCTTGCCCAATTCTTTTTGTATTGTTTCTGTCATGGTGTTACCCTAACTTCTTTACAGCATTTTTATTAAATTTATAATTCTTTAAAAAATCATAAAATAATTCTTTAAAATGTTGCTTATTATCACCAACCATCTCTACAGGTTCAAACAAAGAATGTCCCCCATGTGACATAGTATGCAATAATCTTGTATATATAACTTTTTTCCTATCTTTATCTCTTTCATTTTTATCATCAATAATTATACAATCTGCAAATTCAGTAAAACCATGAAAACTTGCTGTTTTCTCAAGTAAAGACCTTAAGGTATTAAAATGATAAGTATATAATTTATCAGTACGTACTGCTTTTTCTAATTCTGCTAATAAAGCAATATGGTGAAAAAATGGTGTACTTTCAATATTAATAATTTTATATGTCTTATTATCTTTATTATAGTTTAAATATATTTTAGAAACTTCATTAGACTTTTTAAAAAAGTGAGAAATAACACTAAAAAATAATGTATGATGTGTTGAAATAATTATTGGAATGTTAGTATATTGCGATATTATCTTATTTATTTGATATGCAATATTAATTACATTCTGTTCATCAAGAGACGAAATAGGGTCATCAATATAAATATATTTTACCCATTTATATGCTTCCTGCCCTTCAAGGGCAAGCAGAACTATTGCTAAAAAGAAGCACCATTTAAAAATATTTTCTTCTCCACGAGAAATTTTAATATTTTCTTCTATCATAGTTTCCGAAAATTCTCTATAAAAAGAAACTTGTGAATTATTATAATCAATTTTAAAATCAAAGTCAGCAAGTTCTCTTAAAAAAAACTGTATTTTCTCCTCCATTGGGAGCTCGTGAAGACCATTAAAAAACTTTGATTGGCTATTTAAGCGTAAAACTCTTTGATTATCATTTTCTAAATCATTATCCCAAACGAACAAATCTTCAGTAAAAGCATTAAAATATAAGGTATCCCTTTGTAATTCTTCAGGTTGATTTTGATTTAATTGTTTTCCTATGTTTTTAAATTCCATAGACAAACGAGTTTTACCTGTTCCGTTATGGGCAAAACAAATAATATATTTTTTCTTTTCCAAAATATCCCGATAATGCTGTGCTATTTCAGACAAAGAATTAAACTCTTGAACTGATGTATTAGTTGACATCTCCCACCCCGTTTATATTTGGAAATAAGCCTTGAAGTAAACCTTTTTTATGCTGTTTATACTGTTTGATTTTCTGCTCCTGTTTTTCAATCAGTTCATCAACACTGGAAAGAAAATTCGCAATTTTTTGTTGTTCTTGTAAAGGAGGAAAAAGCAACTTTATAAATTTTATGATTTCTCCAGATAAATTTCCCTGTCCACCTTGAATACATCTTGTTACAACATTTGGCATTAGTTGTAATAAACAATAATAAATAAATTTATTGCTTGTTAAATGTGATACACATAAAATCGCTTGATTAATTGCTCCATTTATTTTTGATATTGCTATATCCCCACTATTAGCCCCATATAATGCAATTAATATATCACCTTTTTTAACAAGTTTTGCAGAAGAATTTTTTAATCCATTTTCTGAAATAAATAATTCCGTTATACTCTTATTTATTTCTGCAGAACGAATAAAAGGAATTTCTCCAATATAAAATTCTTTATTGCTTGTGGAGGGGGTTCCACCACTATATGTTTTACAACAGTCATTTAATAACTTTTCTTCCCATTCTCCTCTGTTTTGAAACTCGGGAAAACGCCATTCGGGAACGCGGCTTTCTCCTTGGGGGAAAAGTTTTTGCAATAGTCCTTTTTTATATTTTTGGAGTGCTGACAGTTTTTTTTCTTCAAGGTCAAGCAGTTCATCAAGGGACGCAAGACAATCCGCTATTTTTTGCTGTTCTTGTTGAGTAGGGTAAGGCAACTTTACTTCTGAAAATTGCCCATAGCTAATCATCTTACCATCTCTTATTCCTTCAAGATTACGAGTAAGTTCTTTTATATAATTTTCTGTTTTAAAATAAAATTTATAATAAAAATTACACAATTGGACTTTAGAACGGAGTATAATATAAGCAGGGCTGCATATACCATTATATGCTGAATATTCAATGCCACCTTGAAAACTTCTTAAACTAATTATAAAATCACCTATTTGAACTTTTTTGTAATTTTTTAAACTCTCATTTGAAACAATTACATTATAGTCAATCTTTTCACGAGGTATCGCTCCAAACTGTTGTGAAATAGCTAATACAGGTAAATTTGAGATATTTTTTTGAACTCGCTCATTCCAAATTTCAAAAAGATCATTACCATTTTTAAATTCTATTTCATGAGACTTAAACTCGGGAAAACGCAGTTTCGGAACAATATTACTTGTTTTCATAGGCTCCCAATCCTGAAATCTCTTTACCGTTATTGAGCTTATACAAAAGGGGCGTTAAATTGTCCATTAAGGCTATTTCTTTTTTTGCCCGTTCACGCCAGCCAAGTTCCAAGGGAGCGAAAAGCTCTGTCAGTTTTTCCGCGTCAAAAATATTCCTTTTGACGGTTTCATCCACAAAAGCCTGTAAGGCTTCTGGAACAAGATTAAATTCCTCTGCCAAAGCAAGAATGGCATTTTTGATTTTATTTTCTTTAAAAAGCAAATAACCCTGCTTGATTTCTTCTTCCGTAAGCGGGGTATTTTCCTTTAAAGACAAAATATAATCTCTTATATCGTCTTTTTCGTCCATGAAATTGGAAGTGGAGAAAAGCAAATTAAGCAGTTCTTTTCTGGACATGACCACTTTCTTATCAGGCTGGGTAAAGTCCGCTATAAGTTTCATGATATAATCATAATCAATGATTGCGGAAGAAAACAGCACAAACTCAAAATCCGTCTGTTCTGCACTTTCTTTTTCCGGAGAATCTTCCTTATACTGTTTTTCCCGCAGTTTTTGGGCTGTTTCCAAATATTTGCTGCGGAAAGAAACGTGCAACGCTTCGGGCAGAAGATTTTCGATTTCTTCTTTTTCTTCCTGTTCCAAGTCCGTATATTGGTCCAAACGGGTTTTTAAACGCTGTACTTCTTTAAATGCATTGATAAAACCACAGCGGGCAATATCACCTTTTAAATTGTCCACATCTTCGGGTTTAAAGTCCAAGCCTTGATTTTGCATGAAGTTTTTCAATGCCGTTACTTTTTCGTGCAGCTGTTCTATCACCTTGGGTGCCGGGTCAACAAGCCAGATTTCTTTTGCATTGTCGGCATTGTCTCCGCCTGAAAACAGTTTAATGGCTTTATCCACTTCTTCGCCCTGCTGTCTGAAATCCACAATATTGCCATAGGGTTTTGTATCGTTCAAAATTCTGTTCGTGCGGGAAAATGCCTGTATCAGTCCGTGATATTTCAAATTTTTATCCACATACAGCGTATTTAAAAATTTGGAGTCAAAGCCCGTCAAGAGCATATCCACCACAATGGTTATGCCTATTTTTTTCTCTTTATATTCACAGCTCGGATATTGCTGATTTTTTATGCGCTGCTGTATATCCTGATAATAGGCGTCAAATTCTTCTATGACATGGGCTGTGCCATAGCAGGCATTATAATCTGCCATAATCTTTTTCAGGGCGGATTTTTTGCCTTCAGGGTCTACTTTATTGTCTTCCTGTTCTTGGAGCAAATCTTCCTGTATTTGCATGGTGTCTTTGTTGCCCTCGGCAGGCGGGGAAAAGACGCAGGCTATATGCAGAGGGGGAAAATCAGGATTGTTTTGTGCTGTTTCGTTTTGTATCTGTTTAAAAAGTTCATAATATTCTATGGCGTCATTAATGGACGCTGTGGCAAAAACCGCATTGTATTTTTGGGAAAAGGTCAGGGCATTGTGCTTTTCCAGAATTGTTTTGATAATGCTTCGTTTATAATTTTTATCTTTGGGGTTTGCGGTTTCAGCGGATTTAAAATATTCCACATGGAAACGCAAAACGGTTCTGTCTTCTATGGCATTGGTGATAGTGTATTTATGCAGGCAATTTTGGAAAATGTCCTGTGTTGTTTTGTAGGAAGCCTGCATGCCCGAAATTTGGCGCACTACGGCATTTTCAGGAAAAATCGGCGTGCCCGTAAAACCGAAAAGCTGGGCTTTTGGGAAAAATTCCCTGATAAGCTGATGATTTTCCCCGAACTGAGAACGGTGGCATTCGTCAAAAATAATCACAACTCTTTTATCACGCAAAGGATTCAAAATTTCCGCATAGGTTTCTTTGCCCTTGGTTTTGCGTTTTTCGTTGCG
>CAOJPS010000140.1 GCA_948441255.1 uncultured Eubacteriaceae bacterium
CCAGTAGGTGTTGTTTTTTTCTCTTTTTCTGTCTACTTTATTGACTATAGTCCACTTTTACCTGCCATTTGAAACGCCCCCCAACTCTTTAGTCAGCTCGTCAAGAGTACAGCCGAAAACCTCAGCTATCTGTTTCCCAAGTGGCACGGTAAGAGTTTTTGTCCCTCTCTCAATCTGAGCAACCATTGATTGGTTTATTCCAACCTTTTCCGCAAATTCTCTTTGTGTCCAGTCCTTTCTCTGGCGCATAGCCTTTATAGTTTCGCCTATACTCATCATTTCCACCTCCTTAGTATCATAATTACCAATATAAGGGTCAAAACAGCGTCCGCCACATTTAAAATAGTATCAAGCATTTTTGCCAACTCCTTTTTTGCAATTTATATATTGACAAACAAGCCTGAGAAGATTATTATTTAATGGAGGGGAGAGCTTACCTCCCCTCTTAATTCATCAATCTATTAAGTCTTTTATTGACTTAACAAATTTCAGAATTGCGGTAGCAAAGATTATTGCTTTAAGTATTTTATCTTTGTTACCGTTTTTTTGTTGCCCTTTTTTCTTTCTTGGCGCAAATCTTCTCATCGGCTTGTTCCTCCTTGTCTTATTTAGTAACCTGTGATAAAATTTATTTATCTTGGTTACTATGGTTACATTATATCTCACTTTAATGAGAATGTAAATACCTTTTTCTCATTTTTTTGAGATTTGGCAATATGCACAAATTTTTGTAAGTTTTTTATTAAATTTGTATACTTTGGAGGTGTATGATATGTTTTGGGAACGTTTTTATAAATTATGTGAAAAAGCTGGTATAAAACCAAATCCTTTAGGCAAAAACTTAGGTATCTCATCTGGTGTTATTACAAAATGGAAAAATGGAGGAACTCCTAACGGAGAAACTCTTACTAAAATCGCCGACTACCTCGACTGCTCCGTGGACTACCTGCTCGGCAGAACCGACAACCCTAACTCGCATAAATGTCCTTAAATTTTATATTTTCAATTATCTTATTGATATTATAAATAAATTTTGATACAATGTTATATATCAAATAATAAATGAGGTGTTATTTATGGCTCAAACAAATATCAATATATCCATAGATGATAATTTAAAGCGTCAATTTGACAGTATTTGTAATGAATTAGGATTGAATATGTCAACAGCGTTTACAATATTTGCCAAAGCAACAATTAGGCAACAAAGAATCCCTTTTGAAATCCCACTTGATACACCTAACGCTGAAACAATAGACGCAATAGAAGAATCTGAACGTATTAGCCATGACCCTAATATAAAAGGTTATACAGATATTGATAAAATGATGGAGGAACTACTTTTATAATGTACACTGTTAAGCCCTCAGGGCGCTTTAAAAAAGATTTAAAAATAATGGCAAAAAGAGGGTATAATATCAATCTTTTAACAAAAGTAATTAAAATTTTAGCCTCTGGTTCACCTTTGCCTGAAAAATATAGAGACCACACTTTGACAGGCAACTGGATAACTTATAGAGAATGTCATATCACTCCCGATTGGCTTCTAATTTACAAAATTCACGAAAACATACTTGTACTAACCCTAACTCGTACAGGCTCGCATAGTGATTTGTTTTAGAAAATAATATTCATACAAGAATCAGAGGACGGAACGGGCAGCCGTCGCCCTTGTTGGAGATGTGGGAACTGTCACCCCACCTATTCTTGTTTTATCTAGAGCGGATAACTTTATTGTTATCTGCTCTTTTCAATTTACTCACCAATAACTGAACGCATTTTCTTTCTTATATCAATAGCACATCTTTTTCCTCTAAGCACTTCACTAATGAAGATTCACTCACTCCTATTTTTTCAGCAATTTCAGATTGTTTCATTCCAATAGCAAGAAGATATTTTTTAACCTCTATTCCAAAATTTTTGCGTTCCACAGTTTATCAATATCTACACACTATCCTTTAAATTTCGACAATTTTTTTAATAAATATTTACATTTTTATTTTTTTATGATATAATAATATAAAATAGTTAATTTTTTCACTCACTCCACAGAAAATTTAAATCAAATACAAGAACGCCTATTATATATTTATAACCTAATATTTTTCTTTAGTTTTGAGCGAATTTGTTAGCTTAGTTATATTATAATAGAGTTTTCTCTAATTGTCAATACTTTCTTTGAGATTTCTCTATTTTCTTCAAGGAGGCTTTATAATTAATGACAGTTATTGAGAAAATCTTAGATTTAATGACCGAAAGCAATATTACTGCCGCAAAATTAACAAGAGAAATTCCTCTAACAAACGGCTTAATAACTCAGTGGAAACAAGGAAAACAAAAACCTTCTCTTGAAGCTGTTAATAAAATTGCTGATTATTTTGATTGTTCTGTTGACTATCTGCTTGGCAGAACCGATAACCCCAATAGACAATCAACAACAAATAACATTTCTGGTTCAATAACAGGAAACAATAACAGCAACAACATTGTAAGTTCAAATCTTGGCTCAGTTGTTGTTCATAATGGACAAGAAAGTCCGTTGTCAGAAGAAGCCAATAAATTAATTGAAATTTATAATGCTCTTGATGTTCGCCGACGTATAAAGCTACTTGATACAGCATTTACTTTGGAAGAAGAAATAAAAGGAGATAATAAATAATGGCTTTTAAAATATTTAGCAATATAAAAGAATTGTTTAATTTAAAGAAATCTATAGCTTCTAAAACAAAAGAACTTAACGAACTTCAAGATAATATTAAACAACTTAAAAACGAAACATACATTGTTACTGCTGAAAAAGTTAAAATCGAAAAAGAGCGTGACAATGAAATTGAAAAAACTAAAAAAAATATCGAAGATACAATACAACAATATGCAGATGAAAAAGATAAGATAATAAAAGAGCGTGACAATGAAATTGAAAAAACTAAAAAAAATATTGAAAAAACTATAGATAGATATAAAGAAAGAACTGATTATTATAAAAATGAATTTATAGAAGCTCAAAGTTCATTTATAAAATCTCAACATTCTTTAAATGAAATTGATACAAAAATAGAAAATCAAAACAAAAAAATAAAATTAGAAAAAAGCAAACTAAAATTAATTCGCAATTTACAAGAAAAATTATTAGCTTTAATAGACGAATATGAAGAAATTGATATTAATTATCCAACTAAACTATCAAAACTATCTGCTGTAGATTTATCTGAATTAGATAAAATTTCTGCTACTTTTGAACTTCCTTTACATTCTTTTGATATAAAAACACTTCGAGCACTCTCAAAAGAAAATAATAAAATGATTGATAAAACACTATTAAAATGTGAAAAAAGATATACTAATAAATCTAATAAAGCTATTTATCAGCTTATGGTAATAGCATTACGAGCAGAACTGCAAAATTCAATGATTTATTTGAAATTTAATACTGTTGACAAATGTAAAAATAAATTTAGCGAACTAATAAATAAATATTTTCAAATAGCTGCTAATGGAAATCAAACTATCGCCCCAACTTTAAATACATTCATTTCAGAAATAAAAATATTGTTTGAAAAAAGTATAGATATTGAATATGAATATTATGTAAAAAAAGAACAAGAACGAGCAGAACAACAAGCGTTAAAAGAACAAATGCGACAAGAGGCAGAAGAACGCAAAGAACTTGAACGACAACAAAAACTAGTAGAACAAGAAGAAGAAAAATTTAAAACAGAAATTGAACATACTCAGGAACAAATTAATATTTGTCAGAATGATGATTTATTATTACAGCTTCAAGAAAAAATAAAACAACTTCAAAAACAATTACAGTCTGTTGAAGAAAAAAAGGAAGAAATAATAAATTTACAAAACGGAAAAGCCGGATATGTCTATATCATCAGTAATCTTGGTTCATTTGGTGATAACCGATTTAAAATAGGAATGACCCGACGAATAAACCCTATAGAACGTGTTAATGAATTAGGCAGTGCCTCTGTTCCTTTTAAATTTGATGTACATAGTTTTATATTTTCCGAAGACGCTATAGGTTTAGAACGTTCTCTTCATAATAATTTATCTGATAAACGAACAAACAAAGTCAATTTAAGGAAAGAATTTTTTGATATATCCATTGACGAATTAGAAAATCTAGTTCAAGAATTAGACCCTACAGCAGAATTTAATAGGACTATGTTAGCAACAGAATGCAGACAAAGCTTATCTGTAGAAAAAGAGAATAATTATGTTTAAAACAAATTTTTAAATTTTATTTTTACAAAACTGTCAATGTAAAGAGGTGTTTTTATGTCTGTGTACAAAAACGAAAAAACCGGAAACTGGTATGCGATATTCCGGTATACCGACTGGCAGGGAAAAAGAAAACAAAAGAAAAAAGAGGGATTCAAAACAAAAAAAGAAGCACAGAATTATGAACGGGAATTTCTTTTAAAAGAAACAAGCACACCAGAAATGACATTTAATTCACTTGTTGAATTATATATGGAAGATATTAAAACAAGAGTACGAAAAAACACTTTTGAAAACAAAGAAAATATAATTAATACTAAGGTATTACCCTACTTTAAAGATAAACCAATAAATACAATAACAGCTTCTGACGTAAGGCGCTGGCAAAATAATTTAATCAAAGAAAATTATAAAAATACATATATTAAAACCATTCATAATCAACTGTCCGCAATTTTTAACTATGCTATGCGCTATCATAACTTATCAGGAAATCCTGCAAGAGAAGCTGGCTCTGTCGGAAAGAAAAAAGCTGACAGAGTCAGTTTTTGGACTGTTGAGGAATTTAAGCAAGCCATTCAGTATATTGACAAACACGATTACATAACTAAAATATCATTAGAAGTTTTATTCTGGACAGGTATGCGGCAAGGTGAATTATATGCTTTAACTTTAAAAGACATTGATTTTAACAACAGAATAATATCTATTTCAAAATCTTTGTCTGTTTTATCTAATGGAGAAATACTTATAAGCAAACCTAAAACCGAAACTTCTGAAAGAACAGTTGAAATACCAAAATTTTTAAATGATAATATAAAAGAATTTATTGACCGTCATATTGGCTCATTTAAACAAAATGAAAGAATATTTAATACAACAAAATCAAATCTATCACGAAAAATAAATCGTATCTCAGAAAAAGCTAATTTAAAAAAAATACGAGTCCACGACCTACGTCATAGCCACGCAAGTATGTTAATTGACTTAGGCTTTCCTCCTATAATGGTAAAAGAACGTTTAGGACACCAGAACATAGAAACAACCCTTGAAACATATTCACATTTATACAAATCAAAAAATAAAGAACTAATGGATAAACTTGAATTTTTAAATGAATAATAAATATTCTTATTTTCGAAATTTTGTTACGTTTTTGTTACGTTTATAAAAATCATTCCCTCAAAACACCCATTAATTCAAGTGTTTTGAGGGATATATAAGTTACTCCCACTCTTTTCACAGGTCTATATTTCAGGCGTTTTTATAGCGTATACGCTACATATTTTATTTATATTTGCCATATTTTTAATAATTATTTTGCCTGTCAAAAAAATTGTACTCAAAATGCACTCACGTATATTTAATATAATTTACACTCGCAAACCAACAGAAACTACTTATTCTGATAAAATATCATTTTATATTTTCAAAAATTTCATTAGTATTGGAATCAAAACAATCACACATCATTCTAACTCCAAGTCTAAAACCCAACTTAAATTTTTCGATTCCCGTAAAACCAGCAATCTCATCATTTGCCCTCAGCATATCGTTAAATATCTTTAAATCATTTCCCGATAAACTTTTCGCAAGCTGTTTTTCGTTGTCACAAAATAATTTTGCGGCTCTTGTATATTCTAAAGTCGGATTAACCCTTGTTTCGTTAGGATTAATGTGTCCGTAGTATAATTCTTCTATAAAATCCATTGTAAAAACCTCCTTAAAGTCAAATATTCATTTCCCTAACTACTCATACAGGAATGTGGCACATTCCTGTATAAATAATTAGAGAAGATATTTATTTTTTAATCTGAAAATCTTTGTTTTTTGCGGTCTTATTTATAATTTTAATCCATTCGTTTACCTGCTCCGCACCAACATAATCTTTAATTTTAGTAAATCTTCGCAGCTCAACACCCATTTTTGAAATTTTAATGTTTTGTTTCCAAACCTGTGCTTTCAAACTTTGGTTTTCCGCATATAAAACTGATACTTCTTCTTTCGCCTGTTTCGCTTCCTTTTCTGCCCGAAAATATTTTCCCGCAAGATTTTGAATAAAATTTGTCAGCTTTTTAACTACCGGCTCGGCATACTTATTTTTATATGCTTTTGCTGACATAAGTGTTGGAGAACTTGGCAAACTATAATTATCGTTGTTTTGTATTTGTTTTGCTGTGTGTACCGCATATTCCTCAGATTTTTTATAAGCGGATATTTTTTGTTCTAAATTTTCTTTTTTCTCGTTTAATTCTTCAACTTCTTTCACAAGCATATCCCTCTTAAATTCATTTACAGATTTATGCTTTTCGTGGGTATTTTTCTTTTCCCACTCAATACCATATTCAAGCATAACCTCTGATAATTTTTCTTTTTCTGCCTCAACCCACTGGTTCCACTCAGTATTGCTTTTTGTACCTCCCCTAAAACCTTGTGCTTCAAGAGCTTTTTTAAGAGAAACTCTTGTTTCAAGTCCTCTTTTACTGCCTGTTGTAAAAGGTATAAAATCAATATGCAAATGCGGTGTGGCTTCGTCCATATGCAGATGAGCCGAAAACACTTTTAAATTTGTATTTCTTTCCTGAAAATTTTTCATATATTTATCAAGAACAGTCTTAGCAAGCCGACCGTTTTCAGAATCAGCGTACATATCTTCCTTATTTCCAATCTGAAGAATAACTTCGTGAAATAGCTTTTCCTGTTTTCCAGTACGAATTTTTTCGTAATAATCGTTTATCATTCTGTCTTTTCGGGTTTGTTTGGAATTATATTTTTCAAGCGCTTCATCAAACAACTGATGATATACACTTTTAATATTTTCATTACAATAAACAATATTGTTTTGTGTACGTTTTGCGTCTACGTTTTCAGCCGTAAAATCTCTGTTATTATGCTTTACAGAGCCTTTACCAATCATTACGCTGATAGTTCTTTTCATTCTATAATTATCACTTCTTTCCGTATTATATTATTAGACAAATACATCACTTGTTTTGTTACTTTTTCCAAAAGTAACGCAAAAGCACTTTTGACAGTTCCT
>CAOJPS010000141.1 GCA_948441255.1 uncultured Eubacteriaceae bacterium
CAAAGAAGTGCGGTCGGCGTAAGCCGATTTTTGGCGAAGCCAAAAACACTGACCAAGAAGTCGGGTTTGGGCTGAAAGCCCAAGGTTTTTCTTAAGTTAGTGCATATGGGCAAAGCCCAAGGTTTTTAATTTATTTTTGTTGATTAATTTAGTTTGTTCTGATAAAATGTAAACTAAGGAAATACCGCATAATTCAAAAAATAAAAATTATTTTTAATATCCTTTGCGCGGTGTTTCCCTAAGAAGAGGTGTTTGGTTATTTTATTTATGGAAATGCCGACAAATTAAAAAAATTATTTTTAATATCCTTTGTGCGGTGTTTCCTCATAATAAGGAGGAAAAATATGATAAGTTTCAGAAGATTTTCTGCCGCGGCGGTTTCAATTTTTGGTGTGTTTTTGTGCTCAACGGCTGTTTTCGCTTCGGATATTACGGTTGTTGTGAATGGAAAAGAAATTTATTTTGAAGACCAAGGGGCGGAAATTGTTGATGGAAGAACTCTTGTTCCTTTGAGGGGCGTTTTTGATTCTATGGGCTTTTTGGTTGAGTGGGATGAAGTTTCAAGAAGCGCTAAAATATCAAATAGCCTTAAAGATATTACAATGACGGAAAATATTAAGAGAGTTACCACTAATAGTAAAACTATTGACATAGATGTGGCGCCTCAGATTATAAACAATAGACTTATGATTCCGTTAAGAGCTGTCGCTGAAAGTATTGACGCGAAAGTTGACTGGGACGGAACTGAAAAAACTGTTTCAATTTATTATGGTAAAGCCAAAGATATTGACAAATCTGTTGATAATATGAAACTGGACGAGCAGCAATATTTGAAAACGCTTATTTCAATTAAAGAAGATTTGAGAGATGCCGCTTCTGGTGTTCCCGACGCTGTTTTGACATATGTTGCCAATATGGGTAATTATTATGATGTTTCAGTGCCTGTTGTGACAGATGAGCAGTATGACGAAATTGAAAGTCACCTTAAAAAGTTTTCAGAAATTGAGGCCCCTGATGTTATGAGCGATGTGGACAGATGCGTTAAAAAATACGCTGACCTTATTGAGAATATGATAAAATTCTCAAGGGACAGCAATCCAAGAAATATATATGACAGAAATGATGAGAATTTTATGTCAAGGATAGATTCTTTTAAAACAGAGCTTGAAGAGCTTAATTCTAAATTCGGAAATTATCTTATTACTTATTTTAATGAGAATAAGGTATTTTGGGAAGGTATATATGGTGAATCTGTTATTGATTTGTTAATGTATTAGACTTCTTTCGAAACTATAAAATTACATTAGTTCAATAAGAAAATATTTTCTTGGGTCGATATTATAGTGAAAGAACTTAAAAAGAAGTAAAAAAATTTATTTTACTCAAAAGTCTGCGAAGTGCTTCACAATTCGCTTACCGACTTTTGCCGCAGGCGGGCGTAAAATATTTTTTTACCGTTATTCAAGTTCTTTCACTATAGTATAAATATGAGGTTTCGAAAGAAGTCTATTAAAAATCTAGGGCAATACCAATAAATTTTGCTGAAGGCGTTTCTTTTGAAATGCCTTTAGTTTTTGGAAAGGTTATGCGTGATGGAAAAATTAAAAAGACTTTTCACTAAAACAAAAAATCGGGATTTGATGCTGCGAGGGAATATTGTAAAAGCAATTCTTATTCTGGCAATTCCTATAGTTATTAATAATTTTATACATACAATGTATAATCTTACGGATTCTTATTGGTTGGGGCTTATAAGTCCGGAACATCAGGCGGCTATAACATTGGTTTCTCCTATTCAAGGTGTAATTGTTAATTTTGGTCAGGGAATAACAGTCGCCGGTTCGGTTTTAATAGCCCAATATGTAGGGGCAAGAGATTTAAAAAACGCCGGGCAAATGGCGGCGCAGATTCTTATGTGTTCAATAATATTCTCTGTATTTTGCGTTGTTATGTGTATTTTGCTGACTCCTTTTATAGTTGGCTGGCTTGGCGCTGTAAATTCTGTTTTTGATTATAGTGTGACATATCTTAGGATAGCGATTTTAAATATGCCTTTTCTTTTTATTATGAATATTTTTACGGCGGTAAATCAATCTCAGGGTGATACGGTTAAACCTATGCTTTTAAATCTTTCGGGTATAATTTTAAATATGATTTTAGACCCTTTGTTTTTAAAAGTGTTTGGCTGGGGGGTTGCCGGAGTGGCTATGGCAACGTTTCTGTCAACTGTCCCGTGTGCCGCTGTCGCGTATATATCACTTATGAATAAGAAAAACGCTTTGAGTGTTTCTTTTAAAGGCTTTAAATTTGATAAGGGTAAATTGAAAAAGATAGTTAAAATAGGACTTCCTACAGCCGTGGGGGGAAGCACTATGCAGTTTGGATTTCTTCTTATGAGCAAAAATGTTCTTGAATATGGTGATTTGGCTGTTGCCGCTTATGGAATAGGAAACAGAATAAACGGAATTATTTCTATGCCCTCAACAGCGACAGGTTCAGCTGTAGCGACAATAGTTGGGCAGAATATTGGTGCGGGACAAATAGAAAGAGCTGAATATGCCTACAAAGTAGCGAGAAGAATGATTGTGATTTTTTTGTTTATCGGAGGTATGATTTTATCTTCATCTCCGGTTTCTGGCGCTATTGTTGGAATTTTTTCAAACAATTCTCAGGTTATAGCGTGGGCGGCTGATTTTCTTTCGATTATGGCATTCTGCTGTTTTACAAATGGTATTCACGACACTACAAAAGGTCTTTTTCAGGGTTCAGGGCATACTCTTATTCTTATGTGTATAGACGCCGCTAGGCTTTGGATTTTTAGGTTTGCCACAATTTATATAGGCAGAGAGTGGTTTGGACTGGACGTGGAATGTATATGGTATTCAGTGGTAGTGAGCAACGCTATTTCGGCGTTGATTTTGTGGATTTTATATAAATTTAAAGTCTGGAAGAAAAATGTTGTTAATATTTGATAGTTTTTTAAAATTGACCAGGAGTTCGCTCTTTTTAAGCTTTCCGCTTGTCACAAGACGGCGGTAAGCTTTGCCTACAAATTTTATTTCGAAAATACCGTGCATATAAAAAACCGCTGTGATGTCAAAGACTGCTCAGCGGTTTTTATGTATAAGTGATGAGTTTTACAGCAATCTCAAAATGAACAGAGAATAGAAATTGCTTTAATTATAGTTAATCAACTTAAAAAATGAAAAAGTTCGGCGGTCAAAAATCCTTTTCACTATGTTATCGTCGGTCGGCATAGGCTTTGGCTATGTTCTCCCTCCGCCGCCTTGCGAAAATAATTTTTGCCTCGTCTCCTTTTTTCCATTTTCAAGGTGATTGACTATAATCAGTTTTTTTATGGAAATACCGGCAAACTAAAAAATTATTTTTAATATCTTTTGCGCGGTGTTTCCTTACATAAACTGGCTTATATTTGAAGCCACATAAATAATAGCCCAAATTGAGTAAATTGTTGAAAGAATACTGATTATTATGCCAGCAATAGCAAGACCTTTTCCGCTGTTTACTACTTTCACCTTTGAAAGGCCTATAGCGGAAAAAATAAGTCCTAAAATAGAAAGTACGGCAATTGGATTTATCAATAGAGAAACCAAAGATAAAACAAAACCCGTAATAGCTAAAACGTTATTGCGTTTTTCCTCCATTTTTTTATCCTCCTTAGATTTAATTTTATTGGATTTAAATGCGTGTTTCCTTTGATAAACGTTATGCGTTTTGACAAAGAAATTTACCAAGCGATATTTATAAACCCATTATATCATTATATCACCAATATTATACAATGTATACAAAAAAAGCGTAAAAAGTTACACAAAAAAATAATTTACAAAAAGTATAATTTTTGGCAATTATAAATAAAGAAAAAAACAATATTAATCCCTAAATTAACGTGCGTATGAAGCGGTGCTCGGTTTTAAAAATTTGATTTCCGTAAATTTCCTTATTTGTTTGTTGAAATATTTTCATAATGTGGTATAATAAAATATGTTTGGTATTATAGTCATTTAAATTGTTGTTTTTTTAATTTGTTGACTGTAAAAGTGCCTAAACACAAGATTATATGAAAAAGGTGAAAAAATGGCCGCCAAAAAAAATGAAAGTAAAAAAAGTGAAAATAAAAAAATGAGCAGTCAAGCTAATGTGAAAAGCGGACTTAAACCTGAAATTATAAGTATTATAACGATAGGAGTCTGTATACTCATAATAATAAGCGTATTTTCCGGCAACGGCAGAAACAATACTGATTTTTCGGAAAATGCCATAGGTTTTTTGGGTGGTGTGGTATGTTGGATTTTAAAAGGAGCATTGGGTATAGGCGCTTATGTGCTGCCTTTTGGAATTATAGTGTTGTCTTCAGCCGCTTTTTTCTCTGAAAATCATAAAATTAAACTATCCAAGTTTATTATGGGAACAGTGCTGTTTCTTATTTTGATTAGTTTTACTCATCTCTTGGGAGAAAGCGCGGTTAAATCCCCGATAGAGTGTTTTAATGATGGCGGGGCTTTTAACGGAGGATTTGTTGGCTGTGTTGTTGGAAATGCTCTCTACAGTGTTTTTGGCTTTGGTACGTATATTATTTTTGTTATACTCGCTATAATTCTTGCTGTGCTGATAACAGGAAAGTCTTTTATGATTATGATGAGAAACTGTTATTGGAAAATCAAAGACTCTTTTGAGAAAGATTCTTTGAAGTATACCAGAAATAGTGGTAAAAAGAATTATAATGACGATTATGACGATTATGACGATTACGATAATTATGATGATGAGCCAGAAAGCGGTTTTGATGAAAAAAAAAATCTAAAAATGAGTAAAAAATGGGCTGGAAGTACGGAAAAAAGCAATGCCCAAAGAAAAAAAAACTACCAGGGGAAGCAAATTGTAAGACACAATGGGAAAGTAATAAGCATAACTATTCCAGAGAGAAGCGAGAAAAGCGGTAAAAATAAAATATCTCTTTTTACGGATGAACTTAAAAAATATAAAAAAAAACCATCTATGCCTTCTTTTCTCTCTAAAAATAATGTAATGTTTGAAAAGCCGGAAGATGATATATCTGATGATGATATGTTTGAGGAAAATTTTATTATAAGAGGGTTTGTTTCTGATGACAGGAAAAACGGAGGGGTTGAACCTAATCCTCTGGCTGAACCTAATCCTCCGGCTGATAATAATTTTGGGTATGATAATTTTTCCGGACAAAAAGATGATTATTTCGATTACAAAGAGCCGCCTAAAAAAGAAAGTATATTTGATTCTGAGGAGTTTCAGGAAAAAATCAGAGAAAATTTTAAGGAACGTTTTAGAAATAATATTGAGTATAATTATAGAAAAGAAAGAGAAAGCGATGTTATCTCAAATGAGGAAGAAGAAGTCTTGGACGCTGACAACTGTATGGAAGTTTCTGACGAACGGCAAATAGATGATGATGAGGAAATTGCTTCTGCTGATTTTGAAAATAACTTGGAAAAAGATGAAAAATTGATTGATGAGCCGATTTTGGAGGACAGCCAGCAGGAAGAGGAAAATAATATTTACACGGAAGATACTTATAATGATGATTTTTATTATCCTAACGAGGGTTTTATATCTGATGAGCTTGAAACGGACGAGAATTTAAAACAGGCTGTTTCAGATTATTTTAACGGTGATATAGGAATGCCTTTTAAACCAGAGGAATTTGAGGAAAAGTCTGATTATAAGCAAATTGAGGAAAACGCAAAGGCGGAAAAAGAGGTTAAAATAGAAAATAATATTGAAAAAGACGTATCTTTTGAAAAAAAATATAAATTTACTGAAAAACAGCCTATTAAAAAAGAAAAATATGATGAGCCGAAAATAATTCAGGCGGAAAAACAAACGATTGTTAATGGAAATAGGGCTCAGGAAGAAGTTCCTAAAAAGGAATATGTTTTTCCGCCGACTTCTTTTCTTAACAGAAATCCTGTTGTGCCCAGTCAAAGTTCCAGAGAGGAAATTATTGAAAATTCCCGTATTCTTGTCAGAACTTTGAAAAGCTTTAATATAGAGGCTAAGGTGAATGAAATAAGCAAAGGCCCCACTGTTACAAGATATGAACTTTCTCCGGGAGAGGGCATTAAGGTTAGCAAAATACTTGGGCTTGCCGATAATCTGGCTCTTAGCCTTGCCGCTAAAAGTATTCGTATTGAGGCGCCTATCCCTGGAAAAGCCGCTGTTGGAATTGAGATTCCTAACAAAGAAGTTACAAGCGTTTATTTGAGTGAAGTGGTTTGTGACAAGGTTTTCCAGGATTTTCCGTCAAAGCTGGCTTTTGGGCTTGGAAAAGATATTACGGGAAATGTAATTGTCGCGGATATAGCTAAAATGCCCCATATGCTTGTGGCAGGGCGTACAGGTTCCGGTAAGAGTGTTTGTATAAATACTCTTATTACAAGTATACTTTATAAATCCACTCCCGATGAAGTGAAACTTATTATGATTGACCCTAAAGTGGTGGAACTTAGTGTTTATAACGGTATACCTCACCTTCTTATCCCGGTTGTGACAGACCCTCAGAAAGCGGCTGGCGCTCTTAACTGGGCGGTTTCCGAAATGATGGTCAGATATGACCTTATGGCTTCTACAGGTGTGAGGGACCTTAAAGGCTATAACGAATATTGCAAAGAAAACGGGCTTCCGAAAGTTCCTCAGATTATTATTATTATAGATGA
Source organism: uncultured Eubacteriaceae bacterium (assembly GCA_948441255.1). GTDB lineage: Bacteria > Bacillota > Clostridia > Lachnospirales > CAG-274 > MGBC114079. The sequence goes on from CAOJPS010000141.1 coordinate 6,714, forward strand.
GCTTGCCGACCTTATGATGGTCGCCTCTAAAGATGTTGAGGCGGCTATATGCCGTTTGGCTCAGCTTGCCAGAGCGGCTGGACTGCATCTTATAATAGCTACTCAAAGACCTTCTGTTGACGTTATTACGGGACTCATTAAAGCGAATATACCATCAAGAATAGCTTTTGCCGTTTCTTCCACCACGGATTCGAGGACTATTCTTGATATGGGCGGCGCTGACAAACTCCTTGGTATGGGAGATATGCTTTTTAAATCTGTTTCAGTTGACTCGGACAAGCCTTTGCGTATTCAGGGCGCTTTTGTTTCCGATAAGGAAGTTGAGAAAATAGTTTCTTTTATTAAGGAAAATAATCCTGTTGTTTATGATGAGGGGCTTATTGAGAAAATTACAAGCGCTTCATCCGAATCAAAAGGAGGAGGCGGTGATGGGGATTCTGACAGTTCTGACGAACTTATTGACCAAGCTATTGAGTTTGTTGTGAGAAAGGGAAGCGCTTCCGGCTCTATGCTTCAGAGAAAATTTAAAATAGGCTATAACAGAGCGGCAAGAATTAT
>CAOJPS010000142.1 GCA_948441255.1 uncultured Eubacteriaceae bacterium
GAACCGGAAGTTTTGCTTATGGACGAACCTACAAGTGCGCTCGACCCTATATCAACTTCAAAAATTGAGGACTTGGCTATTGAACTTCGTGAAAAATATACAATAATTATGGTAACTCATAATATGCAGCAGGCGGCAAGAATCGCTGATAAAACAGCTTTTTTCCTTTTGGGGGAAGTAATTGAGTTTGATAATACCGAAAAAATATTTTCTGTTCCTTCTGATAAGCGTACGGAAGATTATATTACAGGGAGGTTTGGATAATGAGAAATCGTTTTAATGAACAGCTTTTGCGGCTTAACAATGAATTGATAACAATGGGAGCGTTATGTGAGGAAGCAATAGGAAACGCCGCAAAATGCTTAACTGATAATGACAGCGCATTTAAACAAAATGTCTATGATACAGACAAGCAAATAGACCAAAAAGAGCGTGATATAGAAACGCTTTGTATGCGTCTTCTTTTACATCAGCAGCCTGTGGCAAAGGATTTAAGGACGATATCATCAGCTCTTGAGATTATTTCAAATATGGAAAGGATAGGAGATCAAGCGTCTGATATTACTGAGATTTTGGAAAAATCAGATAATGCCGATATTGGAAGTAAAGTTCATATTTCTGATATGTCGGAAGCGGCAATTAAAATGGTAAAAGACAGCATAGAATCATTTGTTAAAAACGATATGGTTTTAGCGTATTCCGTAATCAAATATGATAATGTTGTTGATGATTTATTTGATAAAGTGAAAAATGAGCTTATAGATTTTATTGAGGAAAAGAATAATAATGTTACAGCTATGATTGATTTGCTTATGATAGCTAAATATTTTGAGAGAATAGGCGACCACGCTCAAAATATAGCCGAATGGGTTATTTATTCTGTTACAGGAAAACACGCATACGAAGATTAAAGCCAAAGGTGATAAAATGATAATTATTTTTACTGCTATGCTCATATTATTTTTTGTGTATTGTAAATCAACAAAAAATAATATAAAACAACTTAAAAAAGAAAATGAGGCGGCTTTTAAATCAAAAAAAGAAGCGGAAGACGCTAATATGGCAAAAAGTAACTTTATTTCAAGTGTCAGCCACGATATCCGCACTCCTATGAACGCTGTTATAGGAATGACGGAAATTGCTCTAAAAAACCTTGATGATACTGATAAAACAAGAGAATGTCTTGATAAAATTAAAGTTTCGGGACAGCACCTGTTAAATCTGATTAACGATGTTCTTGATATGTCTAAAATCGAAAGCGGAAAAATTGTTTTAAATGAAGTTCCTATATCTTTACATAACATTATGGATAATATAGCAGGTATAATGCAGACCCAAATTAAAGCGAAAAATTTATTTTTTCATATTAACATTCAGGAAATTTTATCGGATTGTGTTTACTGTGACCGTGTGCGGCTAAATCAGATACTTATTAATCTTCTGTCAAACGCCGTTAAATTTACTCCGGAAAATGGTGAAATAAGCGTGTGTTTGAAACAGAAAATTTCTCCTAAGGGTGACAAGTACATAAGAACTTATTTTACTGTAACAGATACAGGAATAGGAATGTCAAAGGACTTTCAGAAAAAAATCTGGGATACATTTACAAGAGAAGAAAATGAAAAAACTCAAAATATTATGGGAACAGGTCTTGGTATGTCTATAACAAAGAAAATTATAGATATTATGGGTGGAAATATTCAGCTTGAGAGCAAAGTGGGAAATGGAACTTCATTTTATATTGCTATTGACTTAAAAAAAGCAGAGGAAAATGAGAAAGAACAATTTGAATATATTGTTCCGAAAAATTATAAAGAGTTTTTTAAGGGAAAACACATACTCTTGGCTGAAGACATTGATATTAACTGGGAAATCGCAAAAGAAATTCTTTCAGAAACCGGCTTGATGTTAGAACGTGTATCTAACGGCAAAGAATGTATTGAAAAATTTGAAGATTCACCTATTGCGTATTATGATGCGATACTTATGGATATTCATATGCCTGTAATGAATGGTTATGATTGTACAAAAGCTGTCCGGGCGCTTGAACGTTCGGACAGCCAATTACCGATTATCGCTATGACTGCTGACGCTTACAGTGATGATATTCTTAGGTGTGTAAAATCAGGAATGAACGACCATATAGCAAAACCTATTTATATTGAGGAATGTATAAATAAACTATATAAATATTTTAAATAAATTGAATTTGAGTTAAATCAGAGTTATAATAATTTATGTGATATATGATTGGAGGTGTATATATGATTTACTTTATTGAAGATGATGATAATATAAGAAAATTAGTATGCTACGCTCTTTCCAAAGAAGGGTATAGTATGGCTGATTTTGCGGATTCCGATAAATTTTGGAACAAAATAAAAGATGACATTCCAGAGCTTGTTCTGCTTGATATTATGCTGCCTAAAGAAGATGGGATTTCAATACTTTCAAAACTTAGAAAAAAAGAAGAAACAAAGGATATTCCTATAATTATGCTGACGGCAAAAGACAGCGAATTTGATAAAGTGACAGGACTTGATTTGGGTGCGGATGATTATATCACAAAGCCTTTTGGTATAACAGAACTTGTTTCAAGAGTAAAAGCTGTTTTAAGGCGATTTGAGAGAACAAAATATTTAGATGAAAAAATTTATTGTATAGGGAAACTTTATGTTAATCCGTCAAAGCATATTATAAATGTTTCCGGAAAATCTATTTCTTTATCTTATAAAGAATATTCTTTACTTATGGTATTGCTTGAGGCTGAGGGGAATGTTGTAAAACGTGATGAACTGCTGTCAAAAGTATGGGGTGAGTTTTATGAAGAATCAAGAACTTTAGATGTACATATCAGAAAATTAAGGCTAAAGCTTAAAGAAGCGGGAAATTTAATACAAACAGTAAAAAATATAGGCTATAAAATTGGGGGAATACAGTAATGAATAGAAAAATTTTTCGTTCTTCTTTTTTTATAGCCGTTTTTGTTCTTATGGCAAGTATTTTTATGATTTTGAGCGTTTTATTTAATTTTTTTGAAAATCAGCTTCAAAATGAATTAAAAGATGAAATGAATTATCTATCACACGCAGTAGAGAATGAGGGGATTAATTTTTTTGAAAATTTTGACAGTAAAAAAAAGCGTATAACTCTTATGGATATTAATGGTCAAGTTATTTTTGATAATAGAATAAACGCCGAAAAACTGGATAATCATTTAAATCGTGAAGAAATAGAAGAGGCGATAAAAAACGATTATGGTATAAGTATAAGATATTCTGATACTTTTATGGAAAAAACTATATATTACGCAAAAAAATTGGATACTGGAAATATATTAAGGATTTCAGCAACTCAATATACGATTTTTTCAATTCTTTTAGATTTATTGCGGCCTTTAGCGATAGTATTGATTATTGCGTTTAGTTTGTCATTATTTTTATCATCAAAAATATCAAAAAGTATAATTAAACCAATAAATGATATTGATTTAAATAATCCTGAAAATAATATTATTTATGAAGAATTATCACCATTACTCGGTAAAATCGCCGAACAAAAACGCACGATAAATGAGCAGCTTAAAGAGGCGGTAAAAAAACAAGAACAATTCAGATTGATTACTGAAAATATGAGAGAGGGCTTTTTGATTATAGATAAAAACGCCACATTGCTAACTTATAACACATCGGCGCTTAAACTGCTTGAAATAGATTCCGCAAAAGAGAGCAGTGTACTTATGCTTAACAGAACAAAAGATTTTCGTGAGGTGATTGAAAAATCTCTTGACGGAAAACATTCGGAAAGTATAATGACACAAGGAGAACACAGCTATAATTTGATTGCGAATCCCGTATTTGAGGATAATTCTGTAATAGGCGCTGTAATAGTAATTATTGATATAACGGAAATTGTAAAAAGAGAAGATTTGCGAAGAGAGTTTACCGCTAATGTATCTCACGAACTTAAAACTCCTCTTACATCTATTTCAGGATTTGCGGAGCTTATGAAAACAGGAGAAGTTTCAAGCGAAACAGTGGTTGATTTTTCAATGTCAATTTATAATGAGGCGCAAAGGCTGATTACTCTTGTAAACGATATAATTAAAATATCGGAACTTGATGAAAAATCATTTGAATACGACAGAGAAGATGTGGAACTTTTGTCTTTATCAAAAGAAATTATAAAACGTCTGCGCTCAGAGATTGATAAAAAAAATATAAGCGTAAATATAACTGGTAAACCAGTGTTGGTATGGGGTGTAAAAAAAATACTTGATGAAATGCTTTACAATCTTTTCGATAATGCGATAAAATATAATAAAGAGAATGGAAGTATTGTTATAATAACCTCTTATGACAATGAGAGAGCGAAAATTATTGTAAAAGATACAGGTATCGGTATACCAATATCACACCAAAAGCGAGTTTTTGAGCGCTTTTACAGAGTAGATAAAAGTCATTCAAAAAAGATAGGAGGTACCGGATTAGGACTTGCTATAGTTAAACACGCGGCAATATATCATAATGCTGATATAACGCTTAAAAGTGTTGTGGGAAAGGAAACTGAGATTACAATTTTATTTTGACAATAATTATTGCGGTTGTTAATTTTCTTTAGGGAAATACCGCATAATTAAAAAATAAAAATAATTTTAGCGGAAGTGTGGGTTTTTAAACCCACTTGAAGCGTATTTTTTTGCAAAATTATTTTTATTTCCTCTTTGTGCGGTGTTTCCTTAGAGAAAAACAACCGCAATTTGTCCTCCTAATTATTGAGATTATCATTTTCAATTAAGCTTGTTCCGCAGAAACCGCAATATTTCTCAGATTGCGCGACTATAGAATGACAAGAAGGGCATTCTTTATTAAAAGATGAGCCGCATTTTATACAAAATTGATTTTTTTTCTGCCATTCATCACAGTGAGAGCATTTTATTCTGATATAATCTCTTACGGAAATAAAAAGTATTACAGCCAAAATATTTCCTATAAGACCAACAGCCGCCCATAAATTTTTACGCATTTTCGCTTTATCAGCGGCTTGATAAAGCCACGCTGATATTAAAATCCAATAAACTAACATTAAAATGTGCCCTATTCCTAAAATTATGACAAGTATAATTTTGGAATTAAAAGAGAGAGGAGTAATCTGCGTTTTTAATATATTTTTCCATTCCTCTTTTTGGCTATGATGTTTTTCTTTGTCTTTCTTTTTTGAGTATTCCTCATATACCTCATCTTTGTTTTTGTTTTCTTCCAGGTATACAGCACCTTTTTCTTTAAGGGAAATTATTTCACTTAACTGTGTTTTTACAGCCATTACTCCCAAAATACCGCCCGCCAGTAAATATATAAAAACAATTACTATAAAACAGCGGGGAATTTTTTTGAAGTTTGCGTTAAGAATTTTTTCTTTAATTTTAGTCATATAAAAAACCTCCTTGATTTTTGATAATATTATTTTATCAAGGAGATTTAAACTAAAATTTTATAAAATTTAAACTAAGTATAAACTAAATTAAACATGACATAAAATATAAAGTTTTCATATATACATTATAAAATCATACCTAATGTTCCAATTATGATAGCACAAAGACCTATACAAGATTTAGTACGTAATTTTTCATGAAATACTATGTACGAGAATATTATTGTCACAATAATACTCAATTTATCAATAGGTACGACTATACTTGCAGGACCGTCTTGTAAAGCCTTATAATAACACATCCACGAAGCTCCTGTAGCTATGCCGGACAAGGATATAAAAATAAGCTCATTTCTCAAAATTTTTTTAATTTCATTTTGTCTGCCGGTTATTATAACCATAATCCACGACATTACAAGAACAACGCCTGTTCGTATTGCCGTTCCTAAATTTGAATCAACGTTTGATATACCGATTTTACCAAGAATAGCTGTTAAACTTGCGAAAACGGCAGAAGCTATGGCATATAAGAGCCATTTATTATTTTTATTTGTTTTTTTTGGAATATCTTTTTTCTCAATCATCAAAAATGTACCAACCGCTATTAATAAAATTGCCGCTCCTTTAATTAATGTAATTTCTTCCTGAAGCAAAACAGCCGCTAAAATGATTGTGAGAACAGAGCTTGATTTATCAATAGAAATCACTTTATTAACATCTCCAAGCTGAAGAGCTTTAAAATAACAAAGCCAGCTTGCCCCGGTAGCAATGCCGGATAAAGCAAGAAATAATATTGTTTTTATACTAATATCTTTAATTTGATTTTGTGAGTTCGTTATAAATACCATTAACCACGAGAAAATTAATACTATAATTGTACGTATTGCTGTTGCGACAGTAGAATCAGTTTTACGAATTCCACATTTCGCTAATATTGATGTTAAGCCAGCGAATAAAGCTGAGCCAAAAGCGAAAAAAATCCACATAATTATCCCCCCAAGAGTCTGACTAAAGAGCTTTAAACCGATAACCCGCACCCCATACCGTTTGTATATACCGAGGATTTGAAGGATTTTCTTCCAATTTTTCACGAAGACGGTTAATGTGTACGGCTACTGTCGCGTTATCTCCCATAGCGTCAAGTCCCCAAACTTTTTCATATAATTCTTCTCTGTCAAAAACAGTATCAACATTAAGCATAAGAAATAACAGCAATTCATATTCTTTATTTTTAAGTTCAACTTCTGTGTTGTCTACATACACTCTATGCGTTTTTGTATTTAGAGTAATATTTCCAAGCCGAATTTCAGGAGTAATCTCTTTTTGTTCTGTTAATCTGGCATATTGTGCTAAATTAGCTTTAATTCGAGCTATTAACACATTAGGTGAAAAAGGTTTTTCAATGTAATCATCGGCTCCAAGTCCAAGACCTCGTATTTTATCAATATCTTCTCTTTTTGCCGTTACCATAAGAATAGGAATATTAATTTTTTCACGCATTTTCCTGCACACTGTAAAGCCGTCAATTCCCGGAAGCATAACATCAAGAAGAATTAAATTAAAATTTTCTGTTGTTCCTCTTTTTAATCCGCTTACGCCATCGGTACATATCTCAGCCTCATAGCCATTAGCAATTAAATAATCTCTTTCAA
>CAOJPS010000143.1 GCA_948441255.1 uncultured Eubacteriaceae bacterium
GTCGGAGCCTATGATAAGAGACTTTGACATAGCAGTGGAAAATATCAGCCAAAGCCGCGAAATATTAATTATGCGGTATTGCCTTAATAGTTTTTCTATTAAATCAGTTTTTTACTAACAGAATTGTTAAATAGTCAAATTAAAACCATTACTTCCAATAAATCACCCATTATTATCAGACGAACAAATTGTTTTTTGAGCGGCTATTGTTTCAAGAGTATCTCCAAGCTGTGAAAATATTGAACCTAATAAAGAAATTTCGTTTTCTGTCTTATTTTCAGCTATAATACAAGCCAATAAAGAAACTGAAACCACAAGATTACACGATTGCATTAAAATCACTCCTATGCGTTTTATATAGATGTTATAGCATAAAATTCTATTTCATAGATTTCACCACTTCAATTCCTTTTTGAAGCTGTATATCCTCATTATGAGGCAAATCAACATAATTAGAACTTCCCGATAATGTTTTCTCATCTTTCACCTCATAATCAGGCTGAATTCCTTTTCCGTGTATACAAATTCCACTTGGGGTATAATATTTCGCTATAGTAACTTTAATGCCACTGCCATCACTCAATCTGAATATATTCTGAACAATACCTTTGCCATAAGTTTTTTCTCCAACAAGTTTTCCAACACCAAAATCTTTAACAGCTCCAGACAACACTTCCGACGCGCTTGCACTATTTCCGTTCACCAATACAACAAGAGGAATATTTATACAAGACTCATCAGAATATTCATAAGATTTTTTACCGTATTTGTCCTCAATATAAGTTATAGTCCCCTTTGGCACAAGAGAATCAGTTATTTTCACAACTGTGTCCAAAAGCCCGCCAGGATTATTTCTCAAGTCTATTATAAGACGTTCCGCACCTTTATCCCTCAAATCATTAAATGTATTAGCATATTGATTATATGTAACTCTGTCAAATTCAAAAATTTTTATATAAGCGATTTTATCGTCCAAAAGTTCTCCTTTTACTGTAGGAATATCTATATTTTTTCTTGTAACTTCCACCTCAAAAGTTTCATTTGAAGATTCTCTAAAAATAAGCATTTTAACTTTGGTATCCACTTCACCTTTCAATAATTGTATAGCTTCCGAATAATTGCCATAATTAACAGTGACACCTTCAACCTTTACTATTTTATCACCATTTTGAATTCCAGCCTTAGCCGCCATACTGCCCTCAAAAATAGAAACAACAACTATTCTGCCATCTTTTGGGTCTATAGTTGTTTGTACTCCTATCCCAACATAAGAACCTTCAGAATCTTTAAGAAACTCATAAAAATATTCTTTATTCATATAATATGAATATTTATCCTCAAGACCGCTTACATAGCCAGTATACATACCATCTTTAAGTTTTTCCTCGTCAATTTCACCCATAAAGTTTTTATCAATAACTTTTCTTATCTCGGCAAGTTTTTTCTGACCATTATCGACAGTAAAATTTTTTACTGCCAAGTTAAGCAAAAGAACAATAATTATTCCGGTTAAAACACCTGTTATAAACTTTCTGTCAATTTTCAATATTTTCTCTCCTTAAAATCAACTTATATATTATTATATTTAAGCATATTAAAATTAATTCTTACATCAGCGAAAACAAAATCCATAAACCGATTTTTTACAAAAACACCATACAAAAATTAATAAAAATAATTTCAAATTATATAATATCTTTTACATTGTTTTAGAAAAATAAAACACATCACCAAGCATACCCCCAAAATCATATTCATAAATCAACGCCTCCTTTTCAAAGCCAAGCTTTTCAAGAAACTTTATTGACGCTGTATTTTGTATAAGTGATACCGCCCTTATTCTGCCAAAATTCAACACATCAAAACCAAACTCAATTATCTTTTGAGCCGCCTCAAACGCATAGCCCTCTTTTCCATAATTGTAATTCAAAGCAAATCCAAAATGAGCAAGGTAATCCTCAACTATATTGTCATAATGAAAATCACCTATAACTTTTTGTGAATTTCTCAATTCAAGCGCCCAGCAAAAAGGATTTTTCATATTTGTTTTAAAAAGCGAATCTATAACATTTTTACTTTCAATAGATAATATTCCAAGGTACCTATTCACTCTTTGGTCAGAAATATACTCACAAAAATCCTCGTAATCTTTTTCCTCAAAAGGTCTAAGTATAAGCCTTTTTGTTGATAATATTATTTTATTGTTCATATCATACCTCTGCTAATCAATTAATGTCCTTGCCCAATTATTTTTAAATACTCTTTTTGTTGTAACAAAAAATTTCATAACTTCTTCCAAATAAACCATAGCGACAGTCACATAAATAGGAAGCTGAAGTACAGCCGAACCAAGAAAAGCAAGCGGAATACCAATCAGCCAAACCCCGGCAGCATCTAATATAAGGCAAAATTTTGTATCTCCCCCGCTTCTCAAAATGCCGACAATCGTAGTATAATTGTATGTTTTTACTATTATCCCCACAGCTGTCACAATAAAAAGGTAATAAGCATATTCTTTTACAATATCCGATACATCAAAAAATAAAAGTATAAAATCAGAAGATAAAAACAGAATTACGCCCATAATACAGCTTAAAAATACAGATACCTTTAAACATTTCCTTGAATATGATATAGCTTTTTTAATATCTCCAGCGCCAAGAGCGTTAGACAGCATTATTCCGCAGGCAAACCCGCAGCCATTGCCCATAACTATAAACAAATTTTGAATTGTCGAAGAAATCTGAACAGCAGCCTGCGCCTCTGTACCGCTATATTTATACGCCATATTGTATATAGATGTTCCAAGAGCCCACATAAATTCATTCAAAATAACTGGTGTTGTTATTTTAAAGAAACCTTTCAAAAAAGTTTTGTCAGCTTTCAAATAATTTGAGAGCTTAGCCGCAACAGGCATTTTCAGTCTGTAAATTAAAAATATCTGACATAAAAGTTCTATAAATCTCGCCAAAACTGTAGCTATAGCCGCTCCCTTCACACCAAGACCTATCTCAAATATAAAAATATAATTAAATATTACATTCAAAAAAAGCGATATAAAAGTAGTACACATTGGCAGTTTTGTATTTTCCGTCGCTCTAAGTGCGGCATTTATACAAAGTATCAAAGCGCTGAAAAAATAACTTATAATTACTATCCCTAAATAATCACAGCCATATTTTATAACAATTTCATCTTGTGAATATAGTGCCATTATTTTTTCCGGAATAAAAGAAGCGGCGGTACTAAATATAAAAGCAAAAAATATACTTAAACTTATAGCTATTCCCATAACCTTATGAATACTTGCCGTATCTCTTTTACCCCAATATTGTCCCATAAATATAGCCGAACCGCTTGTAATGCCAAAAAGTATAAGCTGATAGATAAAAAAAACCTGATTAGCAAGTCCAACAGCGGCAACTTCACTTTCCCCAAGTCTTCCAATCATAAAAGTATCCGCCATATTTACAGATGAGTTTAAAATATCTTGTAATATTATAGGAATAGCAAGACTTGCGGCAAGCTTTAAAAACACTTTGTCTTTTATAAGTTTCATATAAACTACCTCCAGCAAATTATTTTATAGTCAACAAAATTGAAAAGTAAGAAAATAAAGCAAAACAAAAATTATTTTTATAGTTAAATCACTTGAAAATGAGCAAAAGGAAGCGAAAGAAAAATTATTTTTACAAGGCAGCGGAAGGAGAGCGTAGCCATAGCCTACGCCGACTGACGCTAACAAAAGTGAAAATGATTTTTAACCGCTGAACTTGCTTGTTTTTAAGTGATTTTACTATATAGAAAAAGCATTCAATAAGGAAGTCCCCCGCTTTTTAAGCGGGGGATACTTACTCTTATATTTAATTGGAGTATACACTCACACTAAATATAAAACAGAACATATAGTCATTTCCAAATAGTTTAAATTAATTGGCTATAGGAAGCAGCTAATATTCCTGACATTTCCGACATTTCCCGTAAAAATATAATTGCTTATTTTCCACAATAAAACCGGTTTCATCTTTTATTTTCTCACATACATCAAAAGAAACATTTAAATTGTAATCAAAAACAGATTTACAGCAAGTACATACCAAATGTGAATGAAAATCCGTATTTATATCATAATGAAAACTCGAGTCATTTAAATTTAATTCTTGAATAAGCTTTGCCTTTTTAAAAACAGTAAGTGTTTTATATACCGTAGCGAAACTCATAGTAGGATAAAGTTCTTTTAAACTGTTATAAAGCATTTCAGCTGTAGGGTGACTTTTCGTTTCATATAAAGCCTTATAAATAGCAATACGCTGAGGTGTGACCTTAAGACTTGCCGATTTTATTTTTTGAGAAATTATTTCCAAAAAAAAACACCTCCAAACCATAAAATAAAGGTTTCCTACATTTCTAATAATAATATTTAATTAATAATAAGTCAATAGACTTCTTTCAAAACCTCACAATTATAGCAATTTTATAATAGAGGAAAATTATTTTTACAGCCAAACTAATTTCCTCAAGTTTCTTAATCATAACAAAGCATTTTATTAATATAAACTTCATAAATATTATAAAGAGAAAAAATATATATTCTAAGGAAACACCCACAAATTAAAAAAATAAAAATAATTTTTTTAAAAAATTGAAGTGATAGTGTTATTTTTTTTAAAAAATGACACTATCATGGAAATTTTAACTTTAAAAAATCATTTTTATAGCAATCCAAGTGCGATGTTTCCCTAACATCGGAGGTGAAATTCTTGGATTTTGAGGATATGGCAAAACTAGCCAAAATGATGAAAGCTGTTTCAGAAACAAATGGAAGTATGTCCGTCGAGGAAAAATTTTTAAAAATAATTATGTCATATTTAAAACCAGAGCAAAAAAAAAATGCCGAGGTTATAGTAAAATATATGGAATTTGAAAATATGGCAAAAAGGTATAAAAATGATATTTCCATACAAAGCGCAAAAAACAATAACTGGCAAAAAAATATGCTTACTGATTTAAGAAATTCTTTTAATGGCAAAAAACAATTAAAAATTGATATAATTTTAAAATTTATGGATTTAAAAGAAGTTATGGAAAAATTAAACATATATGGTAAAAGAATTTGAATAACGGTAAAATAAATTTTTTTACTTCTTTTTAAGTTCTTTCACTATAATTTGAATGGAGGATTAATATTGAACCTTGACAAACTTTTTAAAGAAGACGCTTTCAAAAATGTAGACGAAAATCTCCTTGAGTCATTTAAAAATCTATCTGAGGAAATCAAAGGAAAAGGCTTTAACGAAACTCTTGACTTAATAATTAAATTCAGTGAAAGTATGCCAAAAAATCAAGTCCTATCCGAATCTGAAAAAAACGCTATAATTTCAGCTATGTTAAATTCATTAAATACAGAGGAAAGAAATCGATTTAAAAGTATGCTCGAAATGCTGGGATAAAAAGTAAGGACCACCGACTAAGCCGGTGGTCCTTACTTTAGGAAACACCGCACAAAGAGGAAATAAAAATAATTTGTCGATATTTCCTTTATTCTGTCACTAAAACATAGCTTGCTGTTCCATAAAAACCATTTATACCAATATTCTCCTTTTTCCAATCACATAAAAATTCATATACCTTTCCTTTTTCCAATTCCAAAAGAGGCTGTTTATAATAATACACAGAAACAACTTTCTTATCCTCACTATTATTACCTATATCTTTTGCGTTCCATTCAGATACAGTCAATATATCAGGTAAAATTTTTGTTGAAAAAGAATACGTTACACTATTCGTTTTATAATATTCCGGCAATTTTAATCTCATAGCCGTTTTAGCTTCTTCCATAGGCGTCAAACCACAGGCGTTTATACATTTCATTTCACCATTTTGCCTAACATTCCAAACATAATTTCCCGATTTAATTTCAAAAGAATTTAACTGACTTGACAAAACATCAGTCAAATCAAAAGTTGGAGGCTCTGTAAACAAAACGTCAAAAAGTCCTTCAGAATATTTTTCTTCCAAAACGACAATTCTTTTCTCACGATATATAGGTAATCCATATTCATCATCTTCACCAGTATGCCGCATTAAAATTTGAATATAATCCCCTTCTTTCAAGTCAACAGTCTCAGCTTCTAATGGTCTTGTCACATTAAAAACCCCAGGAAGCTCCTCTGTATCAGAACTAATTAAAATAGAATTTTCATCAATTTCTTTAACATAAGCGTAAATACCGACATAATCAGCTGTTTCATTATTGTTTTCAAGTTCCGCAGCTTCATTAAAAATCTCTGTACTTTCTTCTTTTTCATACGAAGTGCTTTCCGTTTCATATAATGTTTCCAAATCATTTGCGCAGCCAGACACAATAATAGAAATCATCACAAAAAATAAACAAATCTTAAAAATAGACTTCATAATTACTCATCTCCATTCTTATAAAAATCATTAGACTTTTTAAATTCTATTTTTTATTAGATTTGTTTTTCAAACCAGATGTCAATTCATAGCTTTCTCTAATCATTCTATAAATATCCTCCCTAGGAACTGTTTCGTCCAAAATAATAGAGTTCCAATATTTTTTATTCAAATGGTAAGCAGGTATCACAGAATCAAATGTCTGACGCCAAAAATCAATCCATTCCAATCTGCATTTTACATTTACCCACACATATCCATCTTTTTTAAATATCCAGGCAAAAACTTTTTTATTCTCACAATGTCTGATAACCGTCCAGTTTTTATCGCTAAAAGGATAGTCCTCATAAACATTTTCAAAAGACAAACAAAAATTTATAATTTCTTTTTTATCCAATCGCAATACCTCCCAGTTGAGGTGTTCCCCCTGCTCATTTATAGTGAAAGAACTTGAATAACGGTAAAATAACGTGAGTTCGACGAAAAATTACGATAAAACTCAGCGAAACGTAGTT
>CAOJPS010000144.1 GCA_948441255.1 uncultured Eubacteriaceae bacterium
AAGACCGGCTTGAGCTAAAATTAAAGCCGAAAATTCTCCGTTGTCAAGTTTTTTTAACCTAGTTATAACATTTCCGCGTATAACCTCTATTTCCGCGTTTTTATGTAATTTTTTAAACTGCAAGCTTCTCCTTTTGCTAGCTGAACCGATAGACTTAGAAAAATCAATTTCTGAAATCCCTTTCGGCAAAACCAAAACATCATAAGGATACTCTCTTTTCGTATAGGCGGCAATAGGTAGATTCTCATTAACATTCATAGGAATATCCTTTAAAGAGTGAACTGTAATATCCACTTTATTTTCAAGCAAAGCTTTATCAAGTTCTTTGACAAAAAGTCCTTTTCCTCCTATTTTATCCAAAGTCTTATTTAATATAATATCACCAGTTGTTTTCATAGTAATAATTTCAACTTCATACCAAGGGCAATTTTTTTTAATAATGTCTCTGACTATTTCACTTTGCGATATAGCAAGTCTGCTCTCCCTGCTTCCAATTCTTATTTTTTTATTCCTCATTAATAATCTCCCTTATTTTTTTAGCTGTTTTTTTAACAAGTTTGTGGTTATTGCCATCAGAAACAACTCCAATACTTAAATTATCATTCATACACACCGCGGGAAAATAAAAATTACATTCCTCTTTACAATCTACAATATTGCACAGTATATTTTTGCCTTGACACAATTTATAAATACTATGGTTTACATCTCTGTTATTTGTAGCGCCTATAACCATAAAAGCATTGTTCAAATCAGCAGGCTCAAACTCTTTATTAATAAACTCAATATTTGACGTTTCAAAATCATCAATCTTCGTCTTATCAAATTTCAAGGCAATAACTTTAATTTTCGCTCCAAACTTCAAAAGCGAATTAATTCTTCTTACAGCGATATTTCCTCCTCCAATAACAACAACATCTTTATCAGAAATATCAATAAACAAAGGAAATCTTTTGATTTTATTCAATTTTTTATCAATAACCTTTTTTACCTGTTCAAATGACATTCCATTGTGTTCAAGAGGTCTTTTAATAACAATTATATTTATGGCAAGCTTTTTTGCGGCACTGATTTTATCATCAAAACCGCCTATTTTTCCAGAATTTTTTGTAACAAGCCACTTTATATTGAATTTTTTAAATTCCTCAATATTTTCAGAATATCCAAAAGGACCTTTTTTGTAAATAACATTTATAAATCCAAGTCTTTCACATTTATCCGCAGATTCTTTAGCAGGTAAAACTCTTGCCGCAACTCTGTTTTTATATCCGTCAATTTCACAATATTTATGTAGTTCTTTAACTCCCGTAGATACAAATATATTTCCTTTTGTGTTTTTCAAAATATCAACGGCTTCCTCAATATTGTTTACGGTAATAATATCTTCCTCAAAAGTTTCTTCTCTTAAAAGTCTTACATATTCAATTCCAAGTTCATAACAGGAATTATAAACATTTTGTGTGACAATCTTCGCATAAGGGTGTGTAGCGTCAATAACCAAATCGGCATTTTTAATAAAGTCTATAATTTCCTTTTTATCAAGCCTTCCCGTATGTACTGAAACATATTCCATATCATTCATAATTTCTCTGCCATATTCTGTAGCTACAGATATTATCGCGGGAACTTTTATACTGTTAAGATATTCCGCTAGTTCTCTACCCTCTCTTGTTCCTGAGAATACTATAATTTTCATATATCTTTATAACCTCTTGGGGTAACCAATTTCCCATTTATAATTTTTGTCTGAGTATTTCCAATAATTACAGTAGTAAACATATCAACATTTATATTTTTAAGTTTATCTAAAGTAACAATATTATATTCTTCGCCGTTCCTGCCAATATTTTTGACATATCCACATAGAGTATCCATACTTTTATATTTCATTAATATAATACAGGCTTTTTTTAAATAATCCCACCTTTTTTTACTGGAGGGATTATAAATACAAATCACAAAGTCAGCTTTTGCCGCTAAAATCAATCTCTTTTCAATTTTTTCCCAAGGCGTAAGCAAATCACTTAAACTTATGACAGCAAAATCGTGAACAAGAGGAGCGCCCAAAACAGCAGCTCCGCTACAACAAGCTGTGATTCCTGGAATAACCTCTATTTCAACCTGTGGATAACCCTCGCAAACTTCATATATAAGACCAGCCATACCATAGACCCCTGAGTCACCACTTGAAACAACAGCGACTGTTTTTCCTGCCAATGCATATTCAAGAGCCTTTTTACATCTGTCAATCTCTTGTTTCATAGGAGTTGAGAAAACTTCTTTTTGTTTAATCATATCTTTTATAATTTCTGTATAATAGGTATATCCTATAATAACTTCGCTTTTATTAATAGCATTTATCGCTCTCTCTGTAATCTGTTCATAATTTCCTGGACCCAAACCAATAATAAATATTTTACTCATAATCTTGCACGCCCCTCAATTTTTCTTCCGCACTCTTTTATAATATCCGGAAAAACATTCTCTTTCATTCCTCCCAAAATCATATCAACAGTTTTGTCAACTGTCATTGAAATAATATCATTAACAGATTTATAATCATAATTTTTATTAACGTTATAACTTTTAATAATTCTTGCGTAAATAATATCTTTAACAAAATTTATATTTTCTAAAGATAGTTTATAATTTTTCCATTGTATAAAAGCTTTAACAAATCTTTCAATTATACTGTGAACTTCCTCAAGTTCTTTGTGGTTTATTTTTGTTTCAAAACCGAGTTCATCAATGTTAAAACAATCACAAATTTCGTTTATTTTAGGTTCAACATCTCTTGGAACAGCAAGGTCAATAATTATTTCTGGTTTCTTCTTTAAAGCCAAAAATTTGTCGTATGTAATTGTATAATGAGGGCTTTTCGTAGCGCTTACAACAAAATCAGAATCGTTTATAAAATCATATCGTTCATTATACTGTATTGTTTTACAGCCTTTAATAACATTATTATTTCCGTGTTTATAGCTTCTTAATGTGACAAATACATCACAGCCTTTTCTAACCAAGAGCTTTTGAACAATTTGTCCCATTTTCCCATTTCCTATCACAACACATTTTTTAGATGAAAGCTTATTATATTTTTTACTAATAAAATTGATAGCGGCATAAGCACTTGAAACAGGCACATTTGAAACATTTATATTGGTCATAGCACATTTACCCGCTGAAACGGCTATTCTAAAAAGCGTATTTAAAAATGAATCAGTACATTTATTTTTTCTGCTTATTTCCAAAGCGGAATTTATTTGTGTAATAATCTGCCCTTCACCGACTATCTGAGATTTAAGTCCACAAGCAAGCTCTATAATATGATATACAACATTTATATCTTCTTTTTTTTCAAATATTCCGTCAAAATTATCAATACCCGAATGTTTGAGTAAAATTTCATCTGCCATAATATCGTTTAAATCAGCACAGCTTATATAAATTTCTGTTCTGTTACAAGTAGAAATAATTATGCTGCCATATATATTTTCAGACTTACATATACTTCTGCAAATCTCAGATATTTTTTCATCTGTAAAAGATAATTTTTCTCTTTGAGAAACAGAGTTATTTTTATAATTTATTCCTGCCATTAGAAGCTTCATCTTTTACACCTCCCCACACAAGGCTATGGACAATGTCACACCATCTCCCACTGTTTTATCAATAATCTTTCTGCCAAAACCTGAAGCCAAGACGGCACATCTTTCGCAAATATTATCCGTTCCTGTAATACTTTTCACAAACTCTGATTTTGAAAATTCTCCTCTAATCTCGTTCAATTCCTCACAAGTAAAACATATAAGTTTTACACCAAAATATTCGCAAAGTTTTAAAACAGATGTTTCATTTTTTTTCAAATTTATAGTAGCAACCTTAGAAACAGCATACTTATTAATATTATATTCTTTAAATATCTGCTCGCAAAGATTTACAAGAGAATTTTTATCAGCATTTTTTCTACTACCCACACCAATACTTAAACACTTGGGAATTAAATTAAGAGTATGCTTATAAAACTTTTTTATATATGGAGAAATAACAATTCCACAATCAACATCATTTTTCTCAAACACAACATTTTCAGGAAACACCTCGTTTATCTTAACATCAGAAAAAAGTCCTACTTTTTCACCTCTAAGTAAAGCACTTGATATATACTTTATATTTTCTGTATTATATATTTTGAAATTTCTTTTTACCGCCCAACTATCAACCGCCCAAATATCATTAATGTCTGTAGCTGTTGTTATAACTGCTTTCGCCGAAATGCTTTCACTTATTTTTAATGCTATAGCGTTTGCTCCGCCAATATGTCCCGATAATATAGGAATAACATATCGTTGAAGCTCATCACAGACAATAACAGCTGGGTCTTTATCCTTGCTTTTGATATATGGCGCAATTGCTCTTACAGCTATTCCTGCCGCCCCAATAAATATTATGGCATTAGCATTAGTAAATGCTTTTTTTGTCCATACTGTAAGATTTTCTCGTTTTGTTTTTCTAAAAAATGCCCTAACTTCACAGTCTTTAAATATATTTTGAATTTTATCGTTAAGTGAATCTCCGTTTTCCGTAAAAGATATAATATATACAATCAAGTTTACTCGCCCTTTCTGAATTTGTGTGTAAATTTAGGATTATAAAGTTTTGAACGTTTATAATAATCGCCCAAAAACTCACCTACTATAATAAGAGCTGTTTTTGTTATATTATTTTCGAGAGCGCTGACGGCAAGTCTTGAAACGGTTGTTTTTATTATTTTCTCATCTTCCCAAGTCGCTTTATAGACAATAGCAGCAGGTGTATCAGGTTTATAGCCGCCGTCCATAAGCTTTTGACTCAATTTCTCAGTCATACCTGCCGAAAGAAATATAACCATAGTAGCATTATGAGAAGCGAACAGA
This sequence comes from uncultured Eubacteriaceae bacterium, assembly GCA_948441255.1. Taxonomy (GTDB): domain Bacteria; phylum Bacillota; class Clostridia; order Lachnospirales; family CAG-274; genus MGBC114079. The sequence continues at coordinate 4,917 of CAOJPS010000144.1, forward strand.
GAAATGTCTTCTTTTTCAGGAACAGGTGTTCTACCCTCCATTCTTGTAATAATAACACTTTGACTAACATCTGGAAGTGTATATTCCGCTTTCAATGAGGCAGCAGCCCCAAAAAGAGAACTCACTCCAGGACATACCTCATATTTTATATTAAGTTTATCTAAAATATCCATTTGTTCTCTTATAGCTCCATAAAGTGATGGGTCGCCAGTATGCAGACGTACAATATTTTTATTATTTTTTTCTCCATCCGCAATAACTTCGATAATTTCTTCCAATGTCATTAAAGCACTATTGTATATCCTGCATTTCTGATTAGCGTATTTAAGTAATTCCTTATTTACAAGAGAACCAGCATAAATTACAATATCAGCATTTTCAATAAGATATTTTCCTCGAACAGTAATAAGGTCAGCGGCTCCTGGGCCTGCCCCAACAAAATTTACCATAAAACACAACCTCAATTCTCATATAAACCTTTACTTAACAATAATTATTGAAAAGTAACTTGTTTTTTCATCGATTTCATCAAGATTTCTATATATTTTCTCATTTTCCATACCACAGCGTTCAACCATATAACTTTTATTAATAAGTCCTTTTTCACGCAGTGTTTCCCTAACTTTTAAAATATCTTTATTTGCTTTCATCAAGACTTTGGTTCCTTTAATATCCAAACCATCTTTAAATTCCGAATATGAAGCCGGCAAAATAACAAGTGGCTCATCTCTGTCACAAAGGGGAATATTAAGCTTTGCTGCTGCTCCGCAAAAAGATGTTATTCCTGGAATAATTTCTGTTTCATACCCTCTTTCAGAAATAATTGAGTTTATTTGTATATATGTAGAATAAACAGTAGGATCACCAATAGTAATAAAAGCAACATCATTTTCGTTTTTTAGTTCTGCTTCAATCATATCTGATATTTTCTCATAATTTTTATGAAGTTTGTCAAAATCTTTGCTCATAGGCGTCACGCAATTTATAATTTTCTTATCATTAACATAATCCTCTATTATATTAAAAGCCGTTCTAATTCCACTTTTCATAAGAGGAACAGCGATGACTTCCACTTTATTCAAAACTTTCAACGCTTTTACAGTTATAAGTTCTTTATCTCCCGGACCAACTCCAACGCCATATAATTTTCCATTTGACATATAAAATTCACCTCAATAACAATACAATATTACACTATAGTCAATTTGCTATAATCTTATTTTATAAAAATATATAAAAAAAGCTTTTTGCTAAAAACATGCAAAAAGCGAATACAGCACACAAAAATAAACACTTATAAAAAGCATTATAAATAAATGGCTGCCGCCTTTCATTGCCCAAAAGCACCGACCGATAATATGATGAGCGACCTGACTTATAGACTGTATCGTCTAAACACAGTAATGGCTGTTGCGACGGATTCCAACCGTCTTCTCTCAATGAATTATGTAAAAATAACACATAAAACCATATTATCATTTTTTCACTATAAAAAATTTACAATTATCATAGTGCATATTATCTCACTTTATAGATAATATGTCAATAGTTTTTATAATTAAATTCACGTGAATTTAATTTGATAACAAACCTGAAATATAATTTAAAACAATAATTTTGTCCCAAACCCTTGTTTTAGATTGTTCATTCTTTTATTATTTTGTTATAATTTATACAGTATATAAATAAAAAATATCACTATAATAAAAATTATGTATCAAGACTCGGGAGATGATATTATAAATATAAATTGTATAAATAAGTGTTTGTATCAAACAAACGGAAAATGTACTTTAACATATTTACCAAAAATAAATTATTTCAATATATCCGAACAGCAGAATAATTGTCCATACAAAAAAGCTATGATATCTACAAAACTTACAGAAAACAATGAAAATTAATAAATAAAATTATTATATCAATACTCAAAAAATACTAATTAATTTTAATCAGCATTTTTCCAGTTCAAAAAATTCTTTTCAGTTCAAAATAATTTGTTT
>CAOJPS010000145.1 GCA_948441255.1 uncultured Eubacteriaceae bacterium
CATTAGGTTGGTCCCAAGTCTTATCAGAAGTAGTGATGTCTTCATTATTTATAATCACATAGTTATTTCTTGCTGATGGAATATCTATTACACCATCCGGTATTTCTACCTCTTCATCAGGGGCAAAATCGCTTTCAGATATTTGTTCGACTTTTTGAATATCGCTAACTTCCGAAAAATATATTTTTTCATTTGTAGCAAAAACACAATTTACCATTGTTAATCCAATAGCTGCTGTTAATGATAAAACAGCGATTTTTTTTAATTTCATAATTGATTCCTCCCTTAAAAATAAGCAGTTTTATTTTATATTTGCCATCAATAATTATTGAATAAATGGCTAAATTAAGTTATTTATAATCACCCCTTTCTAAAAATAAAAATTTATCTTTATAATAAAAATATTAGAAATGGATAAATTACAGCAATTCTGGTATAGATAGAAAAGAATATTTTATTTTATATTTTAGCGAAAGGCGTTTTTAAAACGCCGAAAGCGTAAAAAAATATTGAATAAAATATTTTTTTCTATCCTCTGTTTATTCTGGAATTGCTGTATTGAAATCCATATCTTTTTCCAGATTATTTATATAAAGAAATTGTAATTTAGAGTTAGTATTAAACTATAAAACACAATTTATAATTTAAATATATAAATAATTTATCACATAATGAAAATTTTATCAATATATATAAAAAAAAATAAAATTAAAAAATATATTAATATTTAAAATAATACTTATTATAGTAAAAGGATTGAAAAATGAAAAAAAAGAAATAATAATTTTTAAATATGCTATTAAAGTGAAGTTACAGCAATTGTCGTAGTATAAAATAGAGCTTTTACAATTATTTTTACGAAATTTTGTTTTATGGATTGTATAAAATCTATAAATATGGTAGAATATGATAATTAATGAAATATATTTTTGAGGTGAAGTTTATGAACCAATTTAAAGTTGTTTCTAAATTTAAACCCACCGGCGACCAGCCGCAGGCTATTGATGAACTGTCGAAGGGATTTATTGACGGAAAGAAATTTCAGACGCTTCTTGGGGTTACAGGCTCGGGAAAAACTTTTACTATGGCTAATATTATTGAAAAACTGAACAAGCCTACCTTAATTATTGCCCATAATAAAACATTGGCGGCTCAGCTTTATAATGAGTTTAAAGAGTTTTTTCCGGAAAACGCCGTGGAGTATTTTGTTTCTTATTATGATTATTATCAGCCAGAGGCATATGTTCCTCAGACGGATACTTATATTGAAAAAGACTCTTCGATTAATGATGAAATTGATAAACTTAGGCACTCTGCTACAGCGGCTTTATTTGAAAGAAAAGATGTTATTATTGTAGCAAGCGTTTCTTGTATATATGGTCTTGGCGACCCTATTGATTATAATGAGCTGGTTGTTTCTCTAAGACCTGGTATGATTAAAGACAGAGATGATGTTCTTAGAAAACTTATTGACATTCAGTATGATAGAAATGATTTGAATTTTATTAGAGGTACTTTTAGAGTGCGGGGCGACGTTGTTGAGGTGTTTCCGGCAGGTTCATCGGGTTATGCTTACAGAATTGAGTTTTTTGGCGATGAGGTTGACAGAATAACTGAAATTGATGTTCTTACGGGAGAAATAAAAGGTATTAGAGAACATATATGTATTTATCCCGCATCTCATTACGTTACAAGCAAGGAAAAAATGAACGCCGCTATAAAACGAATTGAAAATGAGCTTGAGGAAAGAGTGGAGGAACTTAAATCGGAGGACAAGCTTCTTGAGGCTCAAAGACTTTCGCAGAGGACAAATTATGATATTGAAATGATGACGGAAATGGGTTTTTGCTCGGGAATTGAGAATTATTCAAGACATCTTTCGGGAAGAGAGGAAGGAAGTACGCCGCATACTCTTATTGATTATTTTCCGGATGATTTTCTTATTATTGTTGATGAGTCACACGTTACTATTCCTCAAATAGGCGGAATGTATGAGGGGGACAGGTCGAGAAAAACAAATCTTGTTGAGTTTGGTTTTAGGCTGCCGTCAGCTCTTGACAACAGACCTCTTAAATTCTCTGAATTTGAGGAAAAGATTAATCAGATGTTATTTGTTTCCGCTACTCCGTCTAAATATGAAAACGCTCATTCTGAAAATGTCGCGGAGCAGATTATTCGTCCTACAGGTCTTTTGGACCCGGAAATTGATATTAGGCCTATAAGCGGTCAGATAGATGATTTGATAAGTGAAATAAATTCTGTTACGGAAAGGGGACAAAAAGTTCTTGTTACTACTCTTACAAAAAAAATGGCGGAAGATTTGACGGATTATCTGCGTGAAAGCGGTATTAAAGTTAAATATCTTCATTCGGATATTGATACCCTTGAACGTCTTGAGATTATACGTGATTTGCGTATGAATGTTTTTGACGTTCTTGTTGGAATAAATCTTTTGAGAGAGGGCCTTGATATTCCTGAGGTTTCACTTGTCGCTATTCTTGACGCTGACAAAGAGGGATTTCTTCGTTCGGAAACATCTCTTATTCAGACTATCGGCAGGGCGGCAAGAAATTCTGACGGCAAAGTTATTATGTATGCTGATACGATGACAGATTCTATGCGAAAAGCTATTTCTGAAACAAACAGAAGAAGAAATATTCAAGAGGATTATAACAGAGAACATGGAATTGTTCCTAAAACTATTATTAAAAAAGTTCACGATATTATTAAAGCAACTGTTTCTGTTGAGGAAAAGAAAGGTATGGGACTTGATAAAGACCCTGAATCAATGAGCAGAGAGGAACTTGAAAAGGTTATTTCTAAAATGCAGAAAGAAATGCGTCAGTCTGCCGCTGATTTGCAGTTTGAACGCGCGGCAACTCTGCGTGACGAAATTATTGAATTAAAAAAAATTTTGGAAAATATTTGAGAAGCCGTACGTATAGGAAACACCGCACAAAGGATAATAAAAATAATTTTTTGAATTATGCGGTATTTCCCATAAGTAATTCAGATTTTATTTTTTTTTAGAAGAGGGGTTAAAATGCAAAAAGATAAAATTATTATTAAAGGCGCTAAAGAGAATAATCTTAAAAATATTACAGTTGAAATTCCAAGAAATAAACTTGTTGTTTTTACTGGAGTTAGCGGTTCGGGAAAGTCAAGCTTAGCTTTTGATACAATTTACGCAGAGGGACAGAGGAGATATGTGGAATCTTTGTCTTCTTACGCAAGACAATTTTTGGGACAGATGGAAAAGCCGGATGTTGATTATATTGAGGGACTTTCTCCAGCTATTTCTATTGACCAAAAAACCACAAATAATAATCCTCGTTCAACTGTTGGCACGGTTACGGAAATTTATGACTATTTAAGACTATTATACGCAAGAGTCGGTATACCCCATTGTCCTAAATGCGGAAAAGAAATTAAAAAACAAACAGTTGACCAGATTGTTGACCAGATTATGGATTTGCCTGAAAGAAGCAAAATTCAACTGTTAGCTCCTGTTGTTAAAAACAGAAAGGGTGAACACGTTAAGCTTTTGGAAAATGCTAAAAAAAGCGGTTATGTTCGTGTTAGAATTGACGGAATTATGTATGAACTTTCTGATGAGATTAAACTGGAAAAAAATAAAAAACATACTATTGAAATTGTTATTGACAGACTTGTTGTTAAAGATGGTATTCAGAAAAGACTTTCGGAATCTCTGGAAACAGTGTTTGCTCTTACCGCCGGACTTGTTGTTATTGATGTTAATGGAGAGGAAGAATTTACTTTTAGTCAGAATTTCGCTTGTCCTGACTGTGGTATAAATATTGATGAAATTGAACCAAGAAGATTTTCCTTTAATAATCCCTCGGGGGCTTGTCCTGAATGTATGGGGCTTGGCGCTAAAATGGTGTTTGACCCTGATGTGCTTGTTCCAAATGAGGAGCTTTCTATTCTTGAGGGCGCAATTGCTGTTTCCGGCTGGAATTCTGTTTCTGTTGAAACTACTATGGGAAATAGTATTTTTAATGCTCTCGCGGAAAAATATAAATTTGATTTGAATACTCCATATAAAGATTTGCCTGACGAAATAAAAAATATTATTATGTATGGCGATGACGGAGAAAAAATGGATATTCGATATATGAGCGGAGGTGAGGAAAAATTTTATTCATACGCTTTTGACGGTATTGTTGGAAATCTTGAAAGACGCTATAGAGAAACTTATTCGGAGGCGGCAAAACAAGAATATGAAAAATATATGACTAATGTTAAATGCCCGGTTTGCAAGGGCAGGCGCCTTAAAGACGAAATTCTTGCCGTTACTGTAGGAGATAAAAATATTTCAGAAATAACTGAATATTCTATTAAAGAACTTAAAGTTTTTTTTGAAAACCTTGAACTTTCTGAAACAAAAACGTTTATTGCTGACCAGATTTTAAAGGAAATTTACGCGAGACTTGGTTTTTTGATTGATGTTGGACTTGATTATTTGACTTTATCAAGAATGGCGGGAACTTTATCCGGAGGAGAATCTCAGAGAATAAGGCTTGCCACACAGGTTGGTTCCGGACTTGTTGGTGTTTTGTATATTCTTGATGAGCCGAGTATTGGTCTTCATCAAAGAGATAATGATAAACTTCTTGGAACTTTAAAACATCTTAGAGATATAGGAAATACTCTTATTGTTGTTGAACACGACGCTGATACTATGCTGGACTCTGATTATATTGTGGATATTGGACCTTATGCCGGCGTAAATGGCGGAGAGGTAGTTTTTTCGGGTACTCCGGAGGAACTTCTTAAATGTGATAGTTCTTTGACTGGCGATTATTTGAGCGGAAGAAAAAAGATTGAAATTCCTGAAGTGAGAAGAATGCCGACTAAAGAAAAATTGATTATTAAAGGCGCTTCTGAAAATAACCTTAAAAATATCAATGTTGAAATTCCTGTTGGACTTTTTGTTTGTATTACTGGGGTTTCTGGCTCGGGAAAAAGTTCTCTTATCAATGAGGTTTTATATAAAACTCTTGCCAGAGAACTTAACAGAGCTAGAATTAAACACGGGAAGTTTAAATCTATAAAGGGAATTGAGTATTTTGATAAAATTATTAATATTGACCAATCGCCTATAGGCAGAACTCCGCGTTCTAATCCGGCAACTTATACGGGTCTTTTTGATATGATAAGAGATGTTTTCAGTCAAACTCCAGAAGCAAAAGTGAGAGGTTTTCAAAAGGGCCGATTTAGCTTTAACGTTAAAGGCGGAAGATGTGAAGCTTGCTCTGGCGATGGTATTATAAAAATTGAAATGCATTTTTTGCCTGATATATATGTTCCTTGCGAAGTTTGTGGAGGAAAGCGTTATAACAGAGAAACTCTTGAAGTAAAATATAAAGGAAAAACTATTTCTGATGTTCTGGATATGACTATTGAGGAGGCTCTTGTTTTTTTTGAGAATATACCTAAAATAAAATCTAAAATTCAGACTATGTATGATGTGGGACTTTCTTATATAAAACTTGGGCAGTCCTCGACTACATTATCGGGCGGAGAGGCACAGAGAGTTAAGCTTGCTACAGAATTGAGCAGAAAAAGCACTGGAAAAACAATTTATGTGCTTGATGAGCCTACAACAGGTCTGCACACTTTTGATGTTCATAAGCTTGTGGGAATTTTGCAGAAACTTACCGATATGGGAAATACAGTTGTTGTAATAGAACATAATCTTGATGTTATTAAAACCGCTGATTATATTATTGACTTGGGTCCGGAGGGCGGTGATGGGGGAGGAACTGTTGTGGCTAAAGGTACTCCGGAGGAAATTTCTTTATGTGAAAATTCATACACGGGAAAATATCTTAAAAAACTTTTGGAGGTTTGATTTTATGGAAGAACTTTTGAAAAAATATACTGAAAGTAAAAAAGCGATATTAAATAATTTTAATTGTGAAACAGATTATTTTATTAAAAACATTGAGGATTATAACTGGCGTGTTAAAGATGTTGACGGTATGTTTTTTCTTACATACTGGAGAGAAGGGGAGAAGCTTAATGAGTGTATTATTGTTAAAAAAAATAACTCTCCTGTTATTGTAAGACAAATGGGGTATACTATGGCTGTTGTTATTGAATGTATTAAAATTGCTCTTATATTAAGAAATGATATGGAGGTGTGATTTATTGGAAAAATTAAGACAGTTTATTTATGGAATTATCGCTGGTGTTGGGATAGGTATTGGAGGAATTGTATTTCTTTCTGTCGATAATTCCATTATAGGCTCGTTTCTTTTTGGAATAGGTTTGCTAACAGTTTTATATTTTAATTTGCAGCTGTTTACAGGAAAAATAGGATATTTTGTTTTTAATAAACTGAATTATGGTATTGAGCTTATTATTACTTGGGCCGGAAACTTTGTGGGTACGTATTTAGCTGCTTTGGCTATAAGGAATACACGTGTTTTTGATAAATTTGACGCTGTTTATAAAATAGCGGAGGTGAAGCTTGGCGATAGTCCTTTGAGTGTTTTTATACTTGCTGTGTTCTGTGGTATACTTATGTTTGTCGCTGTGGATATATTTAAAACATCTAATGAAGGAACTGTTAAGGTTATAGGTGTGCTTTTTCCTGTTTCTGTATTTATTTTAAGCGGTTTTGAACATTGCGTCGCTAATATGTTTTATTTTAGTCTTGCCGGAGTATGGAATATAAAATCGTTTCTCTACATTATTATTATGACTTTGGGAAATTCCGTTGGGGGATTAATAATTCCTTCCGCGAAAAAGATTTTTGTGAAATAACCCTTAAGGAAATACCGACAAATTATAGTCAATCAACTTAAAAAATGAAAAAGTTCGACGGTTAAAAATCCTTTTCGCTGTGTTATCGTCGGTCGGCATAGGCTTCGGCTATGCTCTC
>CAOJPS010000146.1 GCA_948441255.1 uncultured Eubacteriaceae bacterium
GCAAAACAGCCTCAACATTAATTTTATCACCCATAATTAAACTAAATATAATCATAGATATAGGCGCGACAACCACCATAACAAGAGAACAAAGTGAAATATATTTTTTAGCAAAAACAACAATCAAGCCAAAAAAATAAGTAGTCAAAGCAACACGCCAGTCAATACATAAAATAAGGCCAAGCGTAGAAGCAATACCTTTTCCGCCTTTAAAACCAAGATAAAACGGAAAATCGTGACCAAGAATAACCCCAACTCCGGCATAAATTCCCCAAAGTATTTCACCTTCGCCGAAAAAAGTACCTCCTCCATCAAAAATAAAAGCACACAGACAATACGCAATAACAGCTTTCATAATATCAGCGGCAATCGCGCCAGCTTTAGCACCTAAAACACGGGTAACATTAGTAGTCCCGGCATTACCGCTTCCAAAATCACGAATATCAATTTTTCCCATCAGTTTTCCTACTATAAAAGCTGTTTGGACACATCCTATAATATATCCCACGGCAAGACAAATAAATCTTTCCACAAAAATCACTTCCTTAAATCTTATCTATATCAGTGCCTGTCATTCTTTTCTATTTCTTACTATAAAATGTATAGGAGTTCCATAAAACCCAAAAGATTGTCTTAATTGATTTTCAATATATCGTTTATACGAAAAATGCAAAAGCTGAGTATCATTAACAAATAAAATAAAAGTTGGAGGTTTAACAGAAACCTGTGTAATATAATAAATTTTCAAAGGTTTTCCTTTTTCGGCAGGAGGCTGATTAAGTGCCATAGCCTCAATAAGCACATCATTTAAAAGGCCTGTAGAAATTCTTCTGGTATTATTTTCAAAAACCGTTTTAATCATTCCAAAAAGCTTGTGAATGCGCTGCCCTGTAAGTGCGGAAATAAACAAGATTGGAGCATACGGCATATATTTAAGTTCACTTTCTATATTCTTAATAAATTTATTCATTGTTTTATTGTCTTTTTCAATCAAGTCCCATTTATTTACAACAATAATACAAGCCTTTCCATTTTCGTGAGCGATTCCGGCAATTTTCGTATCTTGGTCGCTAATACCCTCTTCAGCGTTAATCATCAAAATACAAACATCCGCCCTCTCAACAGCCGCAACCGCACGAATAATACTATATTTTTCAATATTTTCCTTAACTTTGCTTTTCCTTCTCATACCAGCGGTATCAATAAAAATATATTTTTGACCATCTTTTTCATAATATGAATCAATAGCGTCTCTTGTTGTACCAGCAATATCACTTACAATAACCCGTTCTTCTCCCAAAATTTTATTAACAAGAGAAGATTTTCCAACATTAGGTTTTCCTATTATCGCTATCTTAATTGTTTCATCATCATTTTCATTAAGAGTATCTTCCGGAAAATGTTTAATCACCTCGTCAAGCATATCTCCAAGACCAAGCCCCTGACCAGCTGAAACCCCCAATGGGTCACCAAGCCCCAATGAATAAAACTCATAAACATCCATACTATATTTTTTTAAGTCATCCACCTTATTAACAACAAGAACAACCGGCTTTTTTGTTTTTCTAAGAATATTAGCTACCTGCATATCTGTATCTGTCACACCAGTCTTAACATCAGCCACAAACAAAATAACATCAGCCGTTTCCATAGCGATTTCCGCCTGAGCGTACATTTGTTTTAAAATAACATCATCAGCTTCAGGTTCAAGTCCTCCTGTATCAATAAGAGTAAATTTATAGTCAAGCCATTCGGCTTCAGCGTATATTCTATCTCTCGTAACCCCTGGAGTATCCTCAACAATAGAAATCCTCTCTCCTGATATCTTATTAAAAAGCGTTGATTTCCCAACATTAGGCCTGCCGACAACGGCAACAATAGGCTTTGGCATTGGCTTTTCCTCCCGAATCCATTTAAAATAATATATTATCTATAAATTTAGCGCCATCAGAACTTGCGGCTTTTATTTTACACTCAAGTTTTTTCTCAAGTTCATCAATACAAATATCATCAAGCATAACCGTATCGTCCGCTCTAAACGCATTCTCAGGAATAAGCAAAAAATCTCCCAGAGATTTACCAGAAAGCTGCTCAATAATATCCTTTCCCGTCAAAAGCCCCGAAACAGTAATTGTATTACCAAAAAAATTATTTTTTATTTCATATACATCTATTTTAGTATACTTAAATTTTTTAGTCAATTCATAAGTTAAATTTAAAATAAAATTATAAGATGCTGAACCTGTAGCAATAGAAATATGCCGTTTTTTATCATCGCCCTTTAAACAGTCAAGATATTCAAAAAATTCTTTTTTCATAAGACTAATCATTCCGACCCCATTTTCAAGCTGTGAAAAATTCTCATAAAAATCAGCATTATGAAATTTTCTTTCCGCCTTTAAATAAAACTCGTCAGATAAAAACACAAATTTTGTACCAAATCTTTTTAAAAGTTCTTTCTGAATTTTTTCCACACTATCAATTATACCGCAGCAATCATATTTGTCAAACAATTGAATTTTTTCAAGTCCATCACGAAATTTTGTCATACCAAAAGGAACAACCGAAAGACTTGCGCCATTTGTTATAAATCTGCTCAAATCCCAAATAGATTTTTCAAGAAACTTGCCGTCATTAATTCCCTTACACAGCACAATTTGAAAATTCATTACAATACCAGCGTCATAAAACCTTTGAATATACTCCATAACTTTTTTAGAATTAGGATTTTTAAGCATAAATTTTCTAAGTTCCATATCCGTTGTATGAACAGAAATATTAATAGGTGAAAGATGATAAAAAATAAGCCTTTCAATATCTTCTTCTTTCATATTTGTAAGACTGACATAATTTCCCTGCAAAAAAGAAAGTCTTGTATCATCATCTTTAAAATAAAGAGTATCTCTCATACCTTTGGGGAGCTGGTCAATAAAACAAAATATACATTTATTTGAACAGCTTTTAGCATTATCCATAAGACCTCTCTCAAAAGAAATTCCCAAATCCTCATATTCATCTTTTTCAATTTCAATAACCCAGTCCTCACCATTAGGCTTTTTAATACCAACTTCAATATATTCGTCCTGAATTAAATATCTATAATCAAAAACATCTTTAACATCAGTATCATTTATATTAATAAGAATATCGCCAGGTTCAATTCCCATCTCCTCCGCGATACTTCCTTTTTCAACTTTAAAAATAACATTTTGACTGTCCAAACCAAACAACTCCAAAATTTTATTTAAGCGCGATAATTCCCGCCAAACTTCCTCTTTCATTTCCCATATTTCTATGAGAAAAAAACAAATCAGGATTACACTTCGTACAAATATCAGCATTTTCAATATTATATGATAAAATGCCAGCCGAAACAAGAGTTTTTTCAATAATACTCTGTAAATCTATTTTATATTTTCCTATTTTTTCATTATCTTTAAAAATAAATTCTTTTGAAAAAGGCAGCTTTTTTTCAAATTCCTCAACAACAGGATACTCAACCTCAAAACAACATTTTTTAATTGATGGACCAATACCAACTAAAATATTCTTACTGTCACAGCCATAATCCTTTTTCATTTTACAAACAGCTTTTGCCGAAATTTGTTTAACTGTACCTCTCCAACCCGAGTGTGCCATAGCGATAACTTTCAAAACTGGGTCAAGAAAATAAACAGGCACACAATCAGCGTAAAATGTAGTCAAAGCAATTCCCGTTTCATTTGTAATAAGTCCATCGGCGTCATCAATATCGCTTTTTTTCAAAAGACCTTTTCCCTTATCTTTACTAGAAATCACATAAATTGTATCACTGTGAATTTGCTTTGAAAAAACAATATTTCTATAATCAATTCCTATAGCGGAGCAGATTATTTTATAATTTTAAAATACATTCTCAGGTTTATCATTTCTAAAATGTAAATTCATAGACTCAAAAACACCTTCCGAAACGCCGCCTAAACGTGTTGAGAAACAATGAGCCACAACACCTGTATCATCAAACATTTTAAAAGTAAAATAAACTAAATTTTCATTTTTGTGTTTAATCATAAAATCAATTCCAATCCTCAAAAGCATTTTCAATATGTTCAACAAAACCATCAAGAATTTCAATAACATCAAATCTAAAATCTATATTACTCAAATTATTTTCCATAATAAAATTATAAGCAGTCTTAATAATATTTTTCTGTTTAAATTTTCCTACAGCTTCTCTCGGAAAACCACACTCAGACCTTTTACGAAATTTAACTTCAATAAAAACGATATATTCTTTATCCATTGCTATTATATCAATTTCGCCAAACGAAGTTCTGTAATTTGTCGAAATAATATCAAAATCTATGCTTTTTAAATATTTTACAGCAATTTTCTCTCCCATTCTTCCTTTCTCATAACTACTTTTTTGCACGCTGTCTAATCTCCTCATATCTATCAATATTGCTTATAAAAGCCAATACCTGCGCCACAACCTCATAAAGTTCCGGCGGTATATTCTCACCCAAATCAAGCCTTGTAAGTTCCTCTGTAAGCTGTGCGTCCTCATAAACAGGAATATCCGACATTTCCCCGTGTTCCAAAATTTTTTGTGCCACATACCCTTTTCCTTTTGCTATAACCCTAGGAGAAACGTCCTTTTCAGCATTATAAGAAAGAGCAACCGCTTTTTGCTTTGGATTAATATTTTTTTTACTTTCAGCCATAAATTATCACACCCTCATATCAAAAGAGTATCTTCTATTTGAAACATTTTTTTTATTATTTTCATTTTTATTTTTCATAATATTAAAACCTTCATCTTTTTCTTTACAAGCGACATTGGTAATTCTAAAACCATAATTACCAAGCAAATCCGATAATTCATTTATATTTTTTTTAATAAGTCCAATAGTACCCTTCTTTTCACATTTAAACTGAAAAGCAAGGTTTTTGTCAGTTTTTTCAATAAAAGCGTCAATTTTTCCCACAAAAAAATAATCAAGAGAAAGCAAAACAGAAGCTTTTTTTGAAAAATTTTTATTTCCCTTAGAGTTTTTAAAAATATGCAGCTCACATTCTCCATCTCTCCCATTATTATTAATAGGAATTTGAACATAGTCTTTATAATTATCAATTTCTTTCATAAAATTCAAGTCATTTTTAATATTATCAAAGTTCTGCTTAATAACATTACTTTGAATTTCTTTGGAACCTTCTGAAAGAATTTCACTGCTTTTAGATGAAATCTCATATATTTTTTCAAATTTTTCACTGAGATTTTTATGAGATTTAAAATCATTCTCATTAAAAAACAATTTTTCAATTATAGCTTTTTTTATATCTTTAGGCGATACAAAATCATTTTTATCAATATCAAATATTTCAAAAAGTTTATCTCTAGTTTTTCCGTCAGGCATTTTTGAAATTTCCAAAGCAATAGACGAAAATTCCGACTTAAGTCTGGTATTGTTATTAATAAGACGATTTAAAGTATCCACTGTAACTTTTTCCGCCGGCATATCTTCTTTAAGAAGAAACAAAACCTTTTCCAAAACATTACCTGACTTTAGGGTAACATTTGAATTTATTTCATCTTTTTCAAAAAACTTTCCGCTGTCTTGTTTAATAATATCAGTTTCATTAGCATATTTAAAATATAAAGCGTCGGAAATAGTCTTTTTATCAACAGGCATATTATTGTCAATTAAAAATTTTACTAAATCAATATTTTCTTTAGTAACCGGCATTTCAGCATTATTTAAAAGTTCTTTTAAAAAATTAACATTTTCATTTTCCGTTTTCGCTATTTCAACAAGAATTTGTCCTGAATTATTCTCTTTAACAGTAAAAGCTGCTCTCTCTCCAATTCTCAAATCAGGATTAATTAATGATTTAGCGTTAATAACGCTATTATCATCAAGTTTCAAAGTAACAGAATTTTGTTTAATATCGACAATAGTCCCGTCAAATTTATCACCCGATTTCATTTGCATAAGAGCTTTTGTCATATCAGAAACAGCCATATCATATTTAGAGCCGACAACATTCCCCAAAAGACTGTCATTATTAATTTTCATAATAATCATTCCAATCAAAAATCATAAAACAAAATTTTTAGTAAAACTTCTTCTGTGAATAGGAGAAAGTCCAATTTTTTTAATTGCGTCAATATGTTCTCTGGAGCCGTAACCTTTATTTTTCTCAAATAAATAACCGTCATAAACTTTACTGTATTTTTCCATCATTTCATCTCTTGTTACTTTAGCGATTATACTCGCCGCGGCAATACTTATACTTTTAGAATCACCTTTAATAATTCCCTCCTGAGGAATACTAATATCAGGAATTGTAACAGCGTCAACAAGAAGCTGCTGCGGAGTAGTTTCCAATTTTGAAATAGCAATCCGCATAGCCTCATAAGTAGCCATCAGAATATTAATTTCATCAATAACCTTATTTGAAACCATTCCAATACCAATAGCCAAAGCATTTTCTTTAATTTCGGCAAATAACTCTGCTCTCCTTTTAGGGGATAGTTTTTTCGAATCATCAATCCCACAAATAGAACAGTTTTCAGGTAAAATAACAGCAGCGGCCACAACTGGTCCAGCAAGAGGCCCTCTTCCAACTTCATCTATCCCCGCAATAAACTTCACACCATTTTTATAATACTTATCTTCATAAATGGAGATAGATTTAAGTCTTTCCTGCTCATCTAAAAATTTATTATACTTTTTTTTATATTGCTCAACAAGATTCTGAACACTTTTTCTGTCATCGTTTTTAAATTTCTCAATTTCATCAACAATATTTTCCATAGGAACATTTTGAAGGAAACCTTTTATTTTATTCACAGAACAATTCATAATTATATCCT
>CAOJPS010000147.1 GCA_948441255.1 uncultured Eubacteriaceae bacterium
ATTATTATTATATTATTTAACAAATTAAATTAATTTTTGATTTGTGTTATTTTTAAAAAATTTGGTATAATTACTGTCCTTAACCCATAAAAAACCCATAAAACGCCTCTATCCCTTCAATCGAAGAACTAAAAACAGCGTCTAATTATGTAGATATAAACTCAATAGAAATTAATGAAAAAGACAGCACTGTTTTTATTTCTAACAAAGAAACTTACATAGACGTTGGAGCGCTTGCTAAAGGATATGCCGTAAAAAAGACTGTGGAACTTTTAAAAGAAGCTGGTGTAAAATCAGCACTATTAAACGTCGGAGGAAACGTTTGCGCTATAGGCTCACCGCCTGATAAAGAATTTTGGAACATAGGCATACAAAGTCCCAATAACTTATCAGAAATATTCGATAAAGTTTCTATATCAGACCAATCTGTCGTAACAAGCGGAAATTATCAAAGATTTTATATTGTAGACAATAAGTATTATCACCACATAATAGACCCAATAACATTAATGCCGGCTGACACATATAAAAGTGTAACCATAATCTGTGAAGATTCCTCAATAGCGGATATGCTTTCAACCACTCTTTTTATTCTTCCTTACGAAGATGGAAGGCTTCTTGCTCAAAAATATAAAGCAAAAGTAATTTGGTTTTTTAATGACAACAGAATAGAAAAAAATTACTAGTAACATTTACAAAATTTTCTTATAAATTCATTTTAGTGTCCTTATACATCAAAACGCTGTTTAAAAGAAGTCTAATATATTTCTTTTAAACAGCGTTTTAGGTTTTAAGCAGCTGATGAAATCTCACTCGCTTCTTAATAATATCAATACTTATCCTCGTATACTTCCAACCATAACAGCTTTAATTGTATGCATACGATTTTCAGCCTCATCAAAAACAACTGATTGTTTACCCTCAAAAACTTCTTCTGTAACCTCTTTTTCCTTAACAGCGGGAAGACAGTGCATAAATACAGTATTTTCTTTTCCGGTCATTTTCATAACATCACTATTAACTTGATAAGGCGAAAGCAGTTTAATTCTTTCCGCAGCCTTATCTTCCTCACCCATAGAACACCATACATCTGTATAAATTACATCAGCATCTTTAACAGCCTTCTCGATATCATCAGTAACAGTAATATTTCCTCCGCTAATTTCAGCGAATTTTCCGCACTCCTCAACCAGCTTTTCTTCAGGCCATAATTCTTTCGGGGAAACCACATAAAAATCAATACCAACTTTAGACGAGCCTATCATCAAAGCGTTAGACATATTATTTCTTCCATCCCCAATATAAACAAACTTAACTCCCTCAATCTTACCAAGATGTTCTCTTATAGTCAAAAAATCCGCAAGCACCTGCGTTGGGTGGTCTTCATCTGTAAGACCATTCCAAACCGGAACACCGCTATACTTAGCAAGCTTTTCAACCACTTCCTGAGAAAACCCTCTAAATTCTATTCCGTCAAACATTCTTCCCAAAACCCTTGCCGTATCCTCAACAGATTCTTTATGACCCAGCTGAATATCATCTTTTCCAAGATACTCTGGGTGAGCCCCTTCATCAATACAAGCAACAGTAAAAGAACATCTTGTTCTTGTAGATGGTTTTTCAAAAATAAGAGCAATATTTTTATTAAGCATATTTTTTTCAAAAATACCATTTTTCTTTTTATTTTTAAGTTCCTCAGCCAAATCAATAAGATAAATAATTTCTTCTTTTGAGTAATCTTTTAAAGTAAGCAAATGTCTTCCTTTTAAATTAATTGACATAAAATCATCTCCGTAAAAATAATACATAAATTATAGCAAACCGACAAATATAAGTCAAGCCATAATTTATTAGAAACACGGTCGTTTCATAAATTAAAACCGCGGGATTTTGCCCCACACCCCTCAGCTGGTGAGTGTTTTTGGCTTCGCCAAAAATCGTCACCAGCCGACCGCGCTTCTTTGATATTAAAAAGACTTAACCTAAGGCAAAACAAAATACCCTTCTATAATTTATGAAACAAACATATAAAAACAGTAAACACATTATTTTATAACATTATCTTCAATTATTTCCCACAAATAATCTCCTTTTTGAGCAACAATCTTATGAGTTCTATAAAAATGAGTTTCCTCAATTCCCACAACGCCTTTCCACACTTCCTGAACAACAGCGTAAAATTTATTTCCCTGCAGCGCGGAACTTACAATCTGAGCCGAATACTGAGCTTTTTCAGTAGTCTGAACCGGGGCATATTCTGAAAGAACATCTCCGTTTTTTATAATCTGTTCATTAAATCCCATAACAGACTCAATACTCTTTTCACCGGATTTATACGCAAGTCTGCCTTCAAAAATATCAATAATATCATCACAGGCTTTTTCTCTGTCATTATTATTTTTAGTTTCAGCCTTTCTCAAGTCAAACTCAAATTTAGCGTCATCTGTTTTAACAAGAACGGCATTAACTCTAACACTAACATTTCCAACTCCAAGACCATAAAATAAATCTCTGTTTCTCTCATTTATGGCAAATACCATATCCGTACCATAATACGCTGATTGGCACACCCCATCAAGAATAACCTCCATACCAGATGATGTTGTGGAAACAATCTGAGCGTCAAGCCTTACCTCAACCCTATTAGCGTTAGGCTGTTTTTCATCAAACTTAACGTTTTTGTCTTCTCCGTGAAAAACAAGAACAGCGCCATTATTTTGAAACTGAAGTCCCTCAAGAACAACAACATAATTTCCAACCTCAAATGAAATAGGTTTCTTTTCATTTGACGAAAATAATGTATTAGCAGAAATATCTCTATTTACCGCATAGCTTTTAAATATATCGTTAAAAGTTAAATAAATCTTGCTGTTTAAATCCTCAATACTGTCAAAATCCATTCTCCCAAGAGTAACATTTCCGCTGTTAAAAGTATAAATTGAAGGATATTTTTTAAGCTTTTTAATAGTAGTGGCATTTTCCTCCAAAACAACAACATTTCCGTTTTTACCCTTTTCCTGAACAATTGAAAAACCATTTCCCGCCGACTGAATAGTATAATTAACAATAGAACCAGCACTTGAAAACACCATATTATCAATATTTATTTTAACATCAGAATTTTCAGAAGAAGCCGATTTATCAAAAATGTACTTAACAGGAGTTTCTTGAATATTTCCGTTAAAATCAAATTTAAAATCAATTTCTTTTCCAGTTTCAATATTGTAAAGAGAAAGCTTAATACTTTTAGCATTAGTGTTTATAGGTTCAAACCGAAGAACCGTAGATTTTTCTTCTTCCTGAGATACCGACATATTCTGAATAAATGACAAATCCATACCATAAACAATATCGTTATTGTCACTCAGAATAATATTGTATTTTTGAATATCAAATTTATTATTAAAATAGAATAAAGTAGCTTTTGAGTCAACAAGCATTTTTGACAACTCAAAAGTCTGACCATCAAATTCTTTCTTCTGTGACAAATATATGTAATTAGCCTTATTAGACTTATATTCGGTAAAATCAATAATATCCGACTTTGAAGAATTTCCGCTTGCCTTTTTAGGTTTCTTTGAGGGAGCGGCGGCAAACACAAAAATAATAATAGCAATTATTAGTACACTAATAACGCCAATTAAAACAATATAGATTTTATTTATACCTTCGTTATCTGAGTTATTTTCATCGGAAGAAATGTCATTATTTTTTTCAAGTTCAGCATTAATTTCATTAATAATATCTTTTTTATCATTTCTCAAAGTATCATAAACAGAAACATCGTTTATATATTCATAATCAACATCTTCTATCTCAACTGCCGCATCCTGTTTTAAAAGCTCCTCTATTTCTTTGTCATAATCAGGAGTATTATTATTTTCTTTTTTAGATTCCTCAATCTTTGACGCGGGTTCTTCCATATCCACAGCATTAAGAAGATTAAATTCCTCACCAATACTGCCTTCATTCTTGCTTAAATCAGGAACATATTCCGCATCAGGGTCAATTTCATTATTTCCACTGCTTTGCGCCTCATCAGGATATACGGCATTTTCATTCAAAGCGTCTTTATTTCCCTCAATAAGGCTTTCCGCAACATTTTGTTCGCTGGTATTATCCTTTCCTTTAAAAACCTGCTTCAATTTATCAAAAAAACTCAATAGACACACCTCCAAATTGTAAATTCATATTAAGGAAACATTCATTAATCAGTATTTTCAGCTTCTGTTTTCCTTATTGTATTTAAAGCAATTCGCAAAATTTTCAAAACAACAAAAAAATTTATTAATATATCAAACTTTATTAAAAATTGTTTGTTAATTCTTTTATTGCTTCACTATACATAATAATATACCACAAATTCATTAATACTGTCAAAATAATTATAGTAATTAAATTATTATTGGACTTCTTTCGAAACTACAAAATTATATCAATCCAATAAAAAATATTTTTTCTAACGATATTAGTATTGATGTGAAGTTTCGAAAGAAGTCTATTAAGACATAATAAAGGGAGCAATCACGCTTAAAATCATAATAATCGCCAAAAAAACAGCAATAAACGCGACAATAATCCTTTTTTTCTCATTGTTCATTCTTTTCATAAAATCAATCTCCTGTCTTTATAATCTTTTTCAAAAATCTTGTCGGCTCAACAGCCTGTTCATATCGTGATTTTACAATGGAAATAAATAGAAGCTTTTTAGCTCTCGTTATAGCCACATAAAAAAGCCGTCTTTCTTCCTCAATTTCATCAGCGCTTTTGTTTTTTTCGTAGGGGATAACTCCCTCAACGGCGCTTGTAACAAACACAACGTCAAACTCAAGACCTTTAGCGCTGTGCATTGTAGATAAAACAACTCCATTAGACGTTATATCAGATATTTTCTTTTTTTCTTTCATTTCCAAAATAACATTCTCTGTATGAGTAAGATAATCCTCAATTTTATCATAGCCTTTTGCCGCCTCTTGAATTTCATCAAGCACCTCAAAAAGGCTTTTAGGATTAACTTTTCTAAACAACGCGTATTCTTTAATATACTTATCATAGCCAATAAATTTCCTTATATATTTAAAAGTATCATAGGTACTTTTCCCCTTAGCCGCCGATAAATTATAAATAAGTTCCTCCAGGCGTTCACTTTGCCAAGTTTTTATATCTTTAACGCTAAACAAATCTTTTAAAAGAGAAGACTTGTTTATTTTTTTAGCTTCTGCCAAAACCGCCTTGCTTATATAACGTTTTGGCTTATTTATAATTCTCTCAAGAGCGGAATCATTATCAGGATTAATAATCAAATTCAGATAAGCGAAAATATCCTTTGAAACACGATGTTCATAAATACTTGGAACTTCATCTTTAATTTGGTAAGGAATATTAAAATCCATAAAAGCGTCAACAATGGCACGTGCCTGTATATTAGTCCTATAAATAACAGCAACTCTGTTTAAATCAAAATCAAGTTTATTTTTATAATTTATAATTTTCTTAGCAATTTCCGCGGCTTCCGAACCAATATCGTTACTTCTCAGCAAAATAGGAATGTTTCCATCTTTTTGAGTACCCTTAATAATCTTTTTATATCTGTTTTTATTTCCCTTAATAACAGCATTACTAAGATTAATAATTTGTGTTGTAGACCTATAATTAATATCAAGCACTATTTTTCGCACATTTTTAAAATCTTTTGGAAATTTCAGCAAAAACTCTGGTCTTGACCCTCTAAATTTATAAATACTCTGGTCGTCGTCGCCAACAATAAAAATATTTGAGTTTTTATCAGTAAGCAGTCTTACACATTCATACTGAGCTTTATTAACGTCCTGAAACTCATCTATAAGAATATACTTATAACGGCTTTTCCACCTTTCAAGAACATTTTTGTTTAAATTAAGCTTCTCATAACACTTGCAAACCATATCGTCAAAATCAATCTTATTATTCCTCTCCTTAATTTCCTCATATCCCCTAAAAAGAGAGATAAACTCACTTTTCCCAAAATTAGAGGTTTTATGCTTTTCGCAGTCAGTAAGCTCATTTTTAACCAATGATATTTCATTTATAGCATTAGATATATATTCCTCTTCGTCTTCAATAATAAGTTCTTTTTCATCAATAATGTTTTTAATAATTTTTCTTTTTTCGTCCTCTTTAATAAGATTATCAAGACTATATCCAAAACTATTTCTAAGAATTCTGAAAAAATATGAATGAAATGTTCCAAATGTAACATCCGAGTTTGAATTATAAATTTCTTTAAACCTATTTTTCATTTCTGTAGCGGCAGCCTTAGTAAAAGTAATAACAAGAATATCTTTAGGCAAAACATTATATTTTTCAATAAGAGTTTTTATTCTATGTATAATAACTGTGGTTTTTCCGCTTCCGGGCCCAGCCAAAACCATCATAGGCCCAATATTATGAAAAACAGCCTCCTGTTGTTTGTTGTTCAGTTCTATATTTAACATTATACTGCCGCCTCCAAAAAAACACTTTATAAATTTCAGCAATAAGTGTATAATTAAATAAAAATACTTTTTCTATATACATTATAACACAAAATTTTTTTATGTAAAGGAAACACCGCATAATTCCACGGAAATCAATTTTTATCCGGCGAAGCCGAAATAAAATTTAGGTCAAGCCTTTTTAATATGTGCCGCAAAGAAGTGCGGACGGCGTAAGCCGACTTTTGGCTTTGCCAAAAGCACTGACTAGCTTGCGGGCGTGGGCAGAGCCCCATATGCACTAAGTTAATATAAAAACCTTGGAGACTCCGTCTCCAAACCT
>CAOJPS010000148.1 GCA_948441255.1 uncultured Eubacteriaceae bacterium
AACCTTGCGGAGTTTTTTTCATAAATTGTGATTACAGTCAAAGTATTTGAAAATTAGTAAAAGTTTACATTGAATAGGCTATGCTTGCGGTATAGGAAACTATAACTGCTATTGCCAGCAGTATTGAAATAAGTGTGCTTTTTCTATATTTTAATATTAGTATTGATAGTATTGAGGATATTAACGCAAATATTATAATTATTATTGAACCTATATTAGCGTTAGTTATTTCTGAAAAGTTGCTTAAATTTCCTTTGTATGAATTGTATATACTTCCTCCTTTATAAAGTAAGTCACCAAAACATAATATTGTGAAATTAAAAAGATTGCTTCCTGTTATATTTCCAATAGCAGCGTTAAAGTTTTTAAGACGTACAAGGTTTATTGATGAGGTTAATTCAGGCAGTGATGTGGCAACTCCTAAAAATATAGCGCCGGCTACAGTTTTTCCGAGGTTTAATTTGTCGGAAAGTGTATCCGAAACTTTTGTTAAAATAATACTTAAAGCTACAAGAAGAATAGCAAATAATGTAAATCTTATTACGATTTGTTTTACAGTTAGAGGCAAATCATTCCCCTCATCATCGGAGGATACGGTATCGTTTTTTACCATTTTAAGATTCATTATATATAACAATATGATTAATATTGATACAATGTTGACTTTTAGGATTGCTATTGAAATTGTATATTTTTCGGGCAGATATATTCCTACTAGCGCCAATATAAACATTAATATTGTAAAAAATAATGTTCCTATGTGCGTTTTTGAGATTTTAGTGTCTTTAAACGTTTTTAACGATATAAATACACATACTGATATTATTGTTAAATTGAATATATTGCTTCCGTATACATTTCCTTGTACAAGCTCTGGTTGGTATAACATAGTTACCGCGGTCAAGCTTGTGAAAAGTTCTGGAAGGGAAGTTATTGCCGCAAGAATTACTCCGCCTATAAACGCTCCTGAGAGATTTGTTTTTTTGTCCAGAGCGTCTACATATTTTGAAAGGTATATTGAGGAAGTTACTACCAATGCTGCTAAAGTTATGTAGATTAAAAATAAAATTGGAGTATTTAAATTGTTAAATAAAGTATTCATATAGTTCCTCCTTTTATTATATTATATTTTATTAGTATTTTGTCTTAAAAAATTTTTATTCATTTGTTTTTTGTATTTAAATTTTATAAAATTATACAATATATTTTAATAATAAGCAAGGAAATATGGCAAATTTGTTTTTATTATCGTTTCTTTAAGTATTTTTTCTAAATTATTTACTATTTCCTTTACTTTTTTCTCTTTAGTTGGTATAATTAATTATATAATAAATTTTTCTGTACCATTAGCTCAGTGGATAGAGCGTTCGGCTCCGAACCGAAAGGTCATGGGTTCAATTCCCGTATGGTACATTTATTTTTGAAGTTATGGGGTTTTATTTATGAATACTTATACTTTTATTGCTGAAGAAGATGACAGGGATTTGAGGCTTGACGTTTTTCTTAACAATGAAATTGAAGACTTGTCTAGAAGTATGCTTCAAAAGCTTATTTCTGAAGGTAATGTTACTGTTAATGAAAAAACTGTTAATAAAAATTATAAGCTTAAAATGAAAGACTTTGTTTCTGTCAATATTCCAAAGGCTAAAGCTCTTGAGGTTTTGCCTTTGAATATACCTTTGGATATCCTTTTTGAGGATGATGAGATTATAGTTGTAAATAAGCCTCAGAATATGGTGGTTCACCCAGCGGCGGGACATTTAGACGATACTTTGGTTAATGCCCTCTTATTTCATTGCGGAAATAATCTTTCGGGAATTAATGGTGTTATGCGACCTGGTATTGTTCATAGAATTGACAAAGATACATCTGGTGTTTTGGTTGTCGCTAAAACAGATAATGCACATAAATCTCTTACTTTGCAACTTGCCGAGCATTCTATGACAAGAATTTATAACGCTGTTGTTTATAATAATTTTAAAGAGGATTTTGGTGTTATTGATAAACCTATAGGAAGAAATTCTGCCGACAGAAAAAAAATGGCTGTTACAGAAAAAAATTCTAAACACGCTGTTACTCATTATAGGGTGCTTAAAAGAATGGGCGGATTTAATTTGCTTGAGCTTAGACTTGAAACGGGAAGAACTCATCAAATAAGAGTTCATATGGCCTATGTTGGACACCCTCTTTTGGGAGATATTGTTTATGGCCCAAAAAAACAGCTGTTTAATTTACAAGGTCAAATGCTTCACGCCAGAATTCTTGGATTTGTTCATCCAACTAAAAATAAATATATGGAGTTTGAAAGTCCTTTGCCCGAATATTTCAAAAAGATTATTGAAAAATTGGAAAAACACTGATTATTTTAAGAAAGTATCACACAAAAATAATAAAAATAATTTTGCAAAAAATACGCTTTATTTGGTTTAAAATATGAATATTTCCGCTAAATTATGCGGTGTTTTATTGAGTTTTTTTATGAATAAATTAATGAAAAGTTGGTGATTGATTTTTATGGCTTATTCACGAAAAGATTTTATCAGTCTTCTTGATATTGATGAGGAAGAAATTCTTTATATACTTGAAACAGCTGAAACTATGAAATATATTCTTAATCAGAAAAATAAAAAGGCTCCATACTTGCAGGGAAAGTCTGTTATAATTTTATTTTATGAAAAAAGTGTGAGAGCAAAGCTGTCTTATGAACTTGCGGCACAGTATTTAAGCGCTGATATTGTTGACATTACGGTTTCTAAGGTTTCTGACCAGTATGAAACAATTAATGATATGGGAAGAACCATTGAACAAATGGGCGGCGATTTTATTATTTGTCGGCATCCTATGTCAGGCAGCGCTAAGCTTCTTGCTGAAAATGTTCACGCTTCGGTTATTAATGCTGGTGATGGTATTAATGAAGATCCGAGTCAGTCGCTTCTTGACCTTATGACTATAAAAAATCAAAAAGGCAGTTTTAAAGGTCTTAAAGTTGCTATTATAGGTGATGTTGCTCATAGCAGAGTTACAAGAAGTAATATATGGGGGTTGTTAAAGCTTGGGGCGGAGGTTTGTGTCGCAGGGCCTCCGACTATGATTTCTTCAGGAATTGAGGAATTTGGTGTTAAGGTACATTATAACACAAAAGACGCTATTAAGGACGCAGATGTTGTTATGACTATGCGTCTTGATACGGATAGAACATCTAAAAGTCGTTTTATTTCTCTTGATGAGTATCAAAGCTTTTTTAAAATTGATGAGCATTCACTGTTAGACGCTAAAAAAGATGTTATTGTTATGCACCCAGGTCCAGCTAACCGTGGTATTGAAATTTCCTCTCAGCTGCTTGATGATAAGAGGTGTCTGCTTGATGACCAGATTACTAATGGCGTCGCTGTTAGAATGGCGCTTCTTTATATTTTATCAAATAAGGCGGGTGCTTTTTTATGAAAATATTAATTAAAAACGGTAAAATTGTTTCAAATGAATTTGATTATGAATTGAATAAAAATTCTGATATTTACATAAAAGATGGTGTTATTGAGGATATTGCGCCAAATATTGATATTGAAGACGCAGAGATTATAGATGCTGGAGATAATTTTATTATGCCTGGCTGTATTGATATGTACAGCAAAATATGTGAGTCTGGTTATGAAAATAAGGACAATATTATTACTATTTCGAAAAGCGCTACTTCCGGAGGATTTACTACAGTTATTTCCGCACCAAACTCTCAGCCAGTTGTTGATAATAAAACTGTTGTGGAATATGTTTATACAAAAACAAGAGAACAAGCGAATGTTAATATATTTCCTTATGGAAGTATGACAAAAGGCTGCGAGGGAAATGAAGTAGCGGGAATTGGTGAAATGATTAAGGCAGGAGCTATTGGTCTTTCTGATGGTTCTTATACAATTCTGGATACAGAACTTATAAGAAATATTTTTCTTTATTCTAAAATGCTGGATGTTCCCGTTGTTACATTCTGTGAGGATAAAAACCTCGCGAGAAATGGTGTTATTAACGATGGTATTATGACAACAAAAATGGGGCTTTTGGGTATTCCTCAAATAGCGGAGGATATTATTGTGGCCAGAAATCTGCTCCTTGCTCAGGATACAGGGGCTAAACTGCATATTACTCACGTTACAACGAAGGGTGCTGTAGCTCTTATAAGACACGCTAAAAAATCTGGAATTAATGTTACAGCGAGTACGTGCCCTCATTATTTTACACTCTCTGAAAAAGCCGTTGAGGGATATAATACATTTGCTAAGGTTAGTCCTCCTTTAAGAACAGAAGAAGATATTCAAGCTATTAAAGATGGTCTTAAAGATGGTACTATTGACGTTATAGCAACAGGTCATACGCCGGTTTCTGTTGAAAGAAAGCTTACGGAGTTTGATAATGCCGCTTTTGGAATTTCAAGTCTTGAAATAGCTTTTCCAGTAACATTTACTGAACTTGTTGAAAATGGTGTTTTGTCTGTTAATGAGTTTGTTGAAAAATTATCGTATAACCCAGCTAAAATTTTGAGTCTTGATAAAAAAGGATGTATTAAAAAGGGTAATGATGCTGATATAATTATTGTTGACCCAAAAAATGATTTTAAGATTTATGGTGAAAGCTTTTTTTCAAGGGCTAAATACTCACCTTATGATGGTAAAATAGTTAAAGGTAAAACTATTGTAACTATTGTTAAAGATAAAGTTTTCAGATTTGGATAAGATAGATTTTACACATTCTGGATTACTATGAAGAGGGGTATGAATTATATGAAAAAATTATTTTGCTTAGCCGCTATGATTTTAACGTTTTCTCTTAACGCTGTCCTTGCTTATTCAAATACAGTATATCCCAATACGGATTTAACCAGTCTTGAGTTTACAATGGAGGGCGACCCGATTATATATTCCAATTATCCCGAAACTATATATAACGGACAGCCTATGCAGCCGGAATTGAATATAAATCAAATAGGTATGTCTATGGGTAAATTTTATGGAGTTGGAAGGTATTTTAATAAAACGGATATTGAAAAAGATAAAAAATACAGTACTGAATTGTATAATGGAAGAAGTCCGGGAATTGCTGAAACTTATGTATTTGCTATGGCTTTTATATTTGAAGGGGAAGAAAACGAAACAGCTGATATTACAATTTATAAGGCGGGACAGCAAAATAGTGTTAGGGTAAACAGCATTTTGAAAATGTCGCTTGACACTCAATTTAATTATTACAATTCTGATATATATAAAAATTATTCAAGTCTTGGAAAAGAGTATAGTAAACCAAGAGTAATAAATATGAAAGGAAAAGACGCTAAAATTGTTATATTTGAGGAAATAGAAAATAAGTCTGGATACGCTAATTGCCGAATACAGTTCGTCTCAAATAAAAATGTAAAACTTGTTCAATTTTACGCTCTTAAAAGTACTTTGACGGATGACCTTTCAGCTTTGGGATTTGACGGGGTTAGTCAGGATAATTTTGATAAGGCTAATTTATATGACCGCATATCTGAAATAAGCCAAGATGAAAACAGAGTGAAAAAACTTGAGGAATCACCAAAATATTGGACTACGACTACTGCTGTTTTAAATTATGATAAAAGAAAAACATCTTTTGACGCTCCTGTCGGAACAAAATTTTGCCTTAGTAACGCCGGACATTTGAAGGGGACAGGTACTAAGGGAATAAGAGATTTGAATATAAATGAATATGAATATCTTAGAGAAGATGATTACGGTGGGTTTCCTTTTAATGGTGAAAGAATACACGATGGAAATTACAGTATTGAATATGATATTGAACTTAAAGGCGCGGGTGGAAAGAAATTAAAAATTATTCCTTATAAGGAAGATGGAAAATCCATAAGTTCAGGCGCTATTCTGTATAATTCTATATATGGATTTTGGTATTATCCTGAGCCTAACGCTGATTATTGGATAATGCCTGTTCCAAAAGATGAGAAATTTAAGTTTGTACTGCCAGGAAGTGTATATGGAGATATACAATTTGAAGTTATAGAGGGCGGAGAGAATCATAGCATTACTCTTGATAATACTTATGACGCCTGGGCGGAGGAAAGCTTGGCGGACGCGCTGTATTCTGGTATTGTTCCTTATAACTTACAGAAAAATTATAAAGATGTGATGACAAGAGAGGATTTCTGTCAAATCGCTCTTCAGCTTTATTTAAATAGGCAAGGTAAAACTTTTGATGAGTTTATAGAAGAAAATGGTATAATATTTAATGATGAAGTTTTTAATGATACAAAAAACAGATATATTTTGCTTGCTTATAATCTTGGAATAGTGAAGGGAATGGGAAATGGAAATTTTGCTCCTTATGAACCTATAACAAGACAACAAGCGGCTGTACTTTTGAGTAATTTGTATATAAGACTTCATATAAACGCTGAAACAAAGAAAGTTGAAAAATATAAAGATGATGAAATTATAGCGGACTGGGCTAAAAGCAGCGTGTATACGATGAGCGGTTTGCAAATCAACGGAAAAGATATGCCGGTTTTAGAAGGAGTTGGAAATAACTGTTTTAGTCCTCTTGGATTTTATACTCGTCAGGAGAGTATCGCAACAATTTTGAGAATTTATAATATGTTTTAGATGATAAAGATTGAAAAATAAAATTCTTTGCTTCTTTTTAGAGAAGCAAAGAATTTTTATTTATTTTAACGTGAGTTCGATAGAAATTTATGATTAATGGAACCTTTTTCTATCGCAA